>CAXBOF010000089.1:0-6929 GCA_963977205.1 uncultured Phycisphaera sp.
GGGAGGCCATCGACGGCCGAGCCGATCTCAACAAGGGCGAGAAGTTCCACATCCTCGAGCTCCTGCTCAACGCGGGCGCGTTCGAGTCATTCCTCCAGAAGCGCTACCCGGGTGAGAAGCGGTTCAGCCTCGAAGGCTCCGAGTCACTCATCCCGCTGCTCGACCAGTTGCTCGAACGCCTGTCGGAACATGGCGCCGAAGAAGTCGTGCTCGGCATGGCTCACCGGGGCCGCCTCAACGTGCTCAGCCAGATCCTCGGCAAGACCTACGAGCAGATCTTCACAGAGTTTGAGGACACCTGGAACGACGAGTACTTCATGGATGAGGGCGGCGACGTCAAGTACCACCGCGGATACTCGGCCGCGCGTCAGTTCGGCAACGGCAAAATGCTTCACCTGGCGATGGCGTCCAACCCGAGCCACCTCGAGGCCGTGGGCCCCGTGGTTGAGGGAAGGTGCCGCGCCAAGCAGAGGCTCCGCAACGACAAAGATCGCAGCCGCGTTGTGCCGGTTGTGATCCACGGCGACGCAGCCATCGCGGGCCAGGGCATCGTCGCCGAAACGTTGAACTTCTCACAGCTCGAGGGCTACACCACGGGCGGCACGGTCCATGTGGTTGTGAACAACCAGATCGGTTTCACCACACGCCCCGAAGACAGCCGAAGCACGACATACTGCACGGATATCGCCAAATCGATCGGTGCTCCGATTTTCCATGTCAACGGCGAAGACCCCGAGGCGGTCGTCACCGTGGCGAGGCTGGCTGCCGAATACCGAGATCGGTACAAAAAAGACGTCTTCATCGATCTGTGGTGCTACCGCAAGTACGGCCATAACGAGCAGGACGAGCAATCGTTCACCCAGCCGATCCTGGCAAGGCTCATCAAGAAGATGAAGCCACTCATGCAGACCTACGCGGCCAAGCTCCGTGACGAGGGTGTGCTGTCCGAGCACGACCACTCGCTGCTCAAAACGCGTGTCGATGAGGTGCTCGATCAGGCTCAGCAGACCGCAAAGAGCCAACCCCGCGACCCGGTTATCGATCCTGGCAGCATGCGTTGGTCGGGCTTCGAGCACGCCTATTCCCACGAACCTGCTGACACCGCCGTCGATGAGGATGTGCTCAAGTACGTCTGCGAAGCGCTCGGCACGGTGCCCGAGGGATTCGAGGTCAACCGCAAACTCAAGCAGCTCCTAGAGAGCCGTTCGAAACTCTGGGACGGCCAGCAGATCAGCTACGCCGATGGCGAGATCCTGGCATACGGCACGCTGCTTGCCGAGGGAAACGCGGTGCGGCTCTCGGGTCAGGACTCGCGTCGCGGGACCTTCAGCTCGCGCCATGCTGTGCTGTATGACGCCGAGTCGGCGAAGCCTTACACACCGCTCAACAACATCTCAGAGCCTGGCATTTTCGGTGATTCCGACAAGGGACCCGGAACGATCGGCTCTGACGGTCGGAAGCGTCAGTCGAAATTCTGCGTCTATGACAGCTCGCTGTCGGAGGCCTCGGTGCTCGCGTTCGAGTACGGCTACTCGCTGGCAGACCCGAGCATGCTCGTCTGCTGGGAAGCCCAGTTCGGCGACTTTGCCAACGGCGCACAAGTTATCTTTGACCAATTCATCGCCTCGGCGCAGGTCAAGTGGGAGCGGTGGTCTGGTCTCGTTGTTCTCTTGCCGCACGGCTACGAGGGTGCCGGTCCCGAGCACTCCTCGGCCAGGCTCGAGCGGTTCCTGCAGCTTGCAGGCAACAACAACATGCAGATCATCCACCCCTCAACGGGGGCGCAGATCTTCCACGCGCTTCGGCGACAGGTGAAGCGTTCCTCCCGCAAGCCGCTGATCGTGATGACCCCCAAGAGCCTGCTCCGCACGCCCACCAGCGATGTCAGCGAGTTGACCCAAGGCCGATTCCATGAGCTGATGGACGACCCGAAGTTCAAGGACGATGCAGACCGCAAGGGTGTCAAGAAAGTCGTGCTCTGTTGCGGCAAGATCTATCACGAGCTGGCCGCCCGTCGTGAAGAGATCGCTCGCAAGGACGTTGCGATTGTCCGCGTCGAACAGGTCTACCCGTTTCACACGGAGCTGGCCCGCGAGATCCTCGCCAAGTACCCGAAGGATGCCGAGCTCTGCTGGGTTCAGGAAGAGCCCCGGAATATGGGCGCGTTCCTCTTTGTGTCCGATCTGCTCCGGACGCATCTGGACATCCAGGCGATCGAGTACATCGGGCGTGACACCAGCGCCAGCACGGCCGCGGGCTCCAAGAAAAAGGATCGCGCTCAGCAAGAATCGATCCTTTCGCGCTCGATCGGCCCCAAGCCGCAAGAGGATGCCAAGAATCAGGACAGCAATCGCCGATCAGATGACCGGCGCGCATTGGCGGCAGGATAACGCCCACGCGGATCAGAATCGGAGTGCACGGATATGGCAGTTGAAGTCGTCGTTCCGAACGTGGGCGAATCGGTCACCGAAGGCGTGATCGCTACCTGGCTGAAAAAGCCCGGCGATTGGGTCAATCAGGACGAAACGCTCCTCGAACTCGAGACCGACAAGATCACTATGGAGATCCCTGCCCCGTCGGCGGGCATCCTGAGCGATCAGAAGTTCGCTGAGGGCGACACCGTCGAGGTCGGCGCGACCATCGCAAGCATCGACGAGACCGCCAGCAAGCCCGAAGGTGCTGCCGCCACAGCCGCTCCCGCCAAGGCCGAGGAGGCTCAAACTTCGGCTGCGAGCGAGTCCAGGCCCGCCTCCGCACCGGCTTCGACGTCCGCTCCAAACAAGCCAACATTTGCGCCGGCCGATAGCGCTGGCAAGGACGCCAGCGCCACGCCGCTGGCCCGCAAGATCGCGACCGAGCACGGCGTCAATCTCTCGGGCATCGTCGGCACAGGCCCCGGCGGGCGGATCCGCGAGCAGGACGTTCTCGCCTCTGTCCAGAAAAACGGGCATACATCAACCGAAACCGCCCAGGCATCGCCCTCGCCGGCTGCCACGAAGGGCCAGCGGACCTCCCGTGTCGAGCGCATGAGCCCGATGCGTCAGAAAATCGCCACGCGACTCGTCGAAGCCCAGCACAACGCCGCGATGCTCACGACCTTCAACGAGTGCGACATGAGCGCCGTGATGAAGCTCCGCTCAACGTACAAGGAAGAGTTCGGCAAGAAGCACGACATCAACCTCGGCTTCATGTCGTTCTTCGTCAAGGCCGTCGTCCGGGGTCTCAAGGCCCAGCCCGCGGTGAACTCGTACATCGTCGAGGACGACGCCGGCAAGCCCGCACTGCAGTACCACGATTACTGCGACATCGCCGTGGCCGTCTCAAGCCCCAAGGGCCTCGTCGTCCCCGTGCTCCGAAGCGCGGATCAGCTGTCCTTCGCCGAGATCGAGTCGGGCATCAAGGATCTCGCTCTCCGCGCCCGCGACGGCAAGATCACCCTCGAAGAGATGACCGGGGGCACCTTCACGATCACCAACGGCGGCATCTTCGGCAGCCTCAACTCCACGCCCATTCTCAACCCGCCGCAGTCGGGCATCCTGGGCATGCACGCGATCAAGAACCGCCCGATCGAGGACCCGGACAACCCGGGACAGGTCGTCATCCGCCCGATGATGTACCTCGCCCTAAGCTACGACCACCGCGTGGTCGACGGTGCGGGCGCGGTTCAATTCCTCGTGGCGGTCAAGGAAGCGATCGAGGATCCGACGCGCGTCCTGCTCGATCTCTGATCGTTCAGTCAGGAATCAGGTGTTCGATCAGCCCGTCGCACGCGCGGGTGAGCATCTCGTAGACCTTCACGAATCCGTCACCGTCGCCGTAGTAGGGATCGGGCACGTCGTGTTCGCCCTTGAGCGTGGCATCAAAGCTCCGCATGAGCTTCACGTTCGTGCCCCCGAGCGCGATGAGGTCGTCTCGGTTGGAGCGGTCCATTGCCAGCACCAGATCAAAAGTGTCGAAATCGCTCGGCGAGACCTGTCTTGCCAGTGAGGGCAATTCGATCCCGTAGTGCTTGGCCGTGGCGAGCGCTCGGCTGTCGGGGCGTTTGCCGACGTGCCAGCCGCCGGTGCCCGCAGAATCCACAATGAAACGGTTACTCAGTCCGCGATGGTGAGCCAGATGCAGGAAGATGCCCTCGGCCATCGGTGAGCGGCAGATGTTGCCCAGGCACACGAAAAGCAGACGCTGCTGATCGCTCACACCGCGGCACTCCCAAAAGCCGCCAGCATCGCTGAGGCGATGTCAGCGCCGCCCGAGCCGTTGCACGCGTAGAGCCGCCCGCCCGGGCCTTCATCTTCGATATCGAGATACGCACTGGGGCAGAGCACTGGCACGCTAAGACCCCGGGCCCAGCGGATGGCGCAGCGCGAGTGTTCCTCGGCGCTCTGGATGTCGTGATGGGGCCCCCAGATGATCACGTCAGCGGCCTGCGAGTAGCACATCGTCGGCTGGTCTGTCGCGATGATGTCGAGCACACGATCGGCGCCGCTCAGGAATCTACGAGCCCGGTGCGTGTTGTACCCATTGGCAGGCAGCAGCATCACCGTTGGCATCTCTGCTATCGAGAGCGTCACTGCACCCATGCACAGCACGAGCGAATCGATCTGAGTTGCGTGGCATGCCAGAGGCACCAGAAGCCGATCATCAGGCCCGAGCCCGAGCGATTCTCGCTGATGCAAACGCTCAGCTTCATTCCGCTCAGCGACTTCCGGTTCCCGCGTAGGCACCGAGATGCTGATGACGTGCAGGCCCGCGGCGAGATTCTGCGCAAACGCTGATCGACACGAGAGCTCCGTGATCCCGAGCCTGCGGACAACTCGGTCGAGCTGCTGGGTCGTGATCCACGGCATCGATCGCACCGGGCAGATGGTCGCCACCGGGTCGAGGCCGATCGCCTTTGCCCGGCGAACACCCTTGGCCGTTGCAACCAAGATGAGCGGATCATTCTCGCGCAGGCACGCCAGCACGTCGTACTCGGTCGCCGAGCCGCGTGACCAATCATCGGGCATGTCCAGCAGAAGTGCTCGCACGGCAATCAGTTCCCCCGCTCGGCCATGTGTGCGCTGACGAGGTGCTCATAGAAAAGCTGCCCGATCGCCTGACCCGCGTTCTGAGCGAGCTTGAGTTCGGATGCAGAACTCGCGCCCGCGTCGCTGGCAACCGTTCCGATGCGGGGCGTCAGTGTCGCCACGAGCCGGTGCCCGCTGCTGTCGCCGGGCCAGAGAATCTCGTTGTTGGTCGCGTCGACCACCCGCACACGCATCGCGACCGCGGGTTCCTGATTCCGCGAGACATCCGCACGCGTGAACGAATCGACGGTCACCCAGATCACGATCTCGGACTCCACCGCCCGGCCGATCTCGGCCACGCTCATCTGGCCGGCCGACTGATCCGCCTGAGCCACGCGCAGCGCCGATTGCCCGCTCACCAGATCCTTGACAAGACTCTTCCGCAGAATGTCTTTCTCGGTGGCTTCGATCATCGCGACCCGGATCGCTCGGCGGGGGATCTCGCTCCGCGGATCGTCGATCAGCACCACGGCCGGCCGATCCTTGGGCAGCTTGTACTCCGCGTCGAACTTGGGCGGCCCCTCGATAAAGAAGATGAGCGGCCCGAGATAATTGCACGCCGTAGATGTGACAGTGCACACCGCCAGCAGTGCGCACAACGCAGTCCGGAGCAGCCATTTGTCAGTACGCGATGTCATTGGGGATCTCCGCGTCATAGAAGGGCCAGGTCGCGCGATTCACAAATCGGGTTTTGAGGACCGACAGCATCTGCAGGCGTGAGTAATCCTCTGGGCCATAACCGCCCGTGTCCGGGAAGGTGACATTGACGAAGTGCTCGTGCGTCAGATCGTCGGGGAACGGTCCGTCGGCTTCAACAACACCGACCGTCGCGGCCGCTACGCCATCCCAGATGTACCTGTTGCCCGGGTCATTGAGCCTGAACTCCTGGATGTCCACGATGACCAGCCGCTCAACCCCGAGTTCTTTGGCGATCTCGCTGTAGGACATGGCAGCCCACGACGGGTTGTTGTACTGGTAGCTCAGTACCCGTTCGCCCGGCACGTAGCCCTGTGCATCCACGTTCTCGGCCAGCCGCGAGCTCACGCCCGTTGCCATCTGCGGCACAACCTCGGGGTAGTTCGCCTGGATCATCCGATCCGCCGACACGAGCACCGCAAAGTTCTTGTCCGTGAGCCCCTCGTAGGTCGCCTTCTCGATGTGCGAGCCGGACTTCTTGAACTCGTCGGCCGCCATAAAGAAAAAGCCGACGATCGTGCAGCCGGTACTTGCAAAGCAGCACGTCACCAGCAGCGCCGGGATCACGAATCGTCGCAGTCTTGTGCCGGTCACTCCGTGCTCCTTCTTGCCCGAGTCTTCGCGGTTCGAGTCGTACGCACTCAGGTCGCAGCCGTCCGGGGTGTGTAGTGGAAGCGTCTTAGCCGCCAAGCCCGTTCCAGGTCATGAACTTGTAGATCCATGCCGCCCCAGCCAGGCCCGCCATGATCCACAAACTCCTCGGCCTGAGCAGGTGCCCGGCCATCACGCCCGCCCCCGAGCCGGTCAGGGCCACGTACAGCCCGAACCAGAAACCGACAGCCGTGCCCACCGCCAGCAGCATACCCATCGGCTGGGTGATGAGCGAATCGAGCAGAGCCCCGTCGGCCGCGTGGGCAAAGGCCGTTGTCATGCCGCAGGTCATGCACGGGGCATCGAAATACTGGGCCCAGGCGCACACAGGCAGCCCGATCTGCTCGTGCGTGCCGTGGCCCGCACCGTCCGGGTTCATCCAGGCCGCCAGAGCGAGTACAGCGATCGCGCCGAGCGAGATCACGCCCGCCAGAGCACGCTGTGAAGCGCCCAGTCTGGGGTCAATCGAACTTGAAGACACCCTTGCGATAGCCATAGAAGTACGCCACCACCGTC
>CAXBOF010000090.1:0-6925 GCA_963977205.1 uncultured Phycisphaera sp.
GAAGCAACCCGGTGTACAAGCTTGCGCGTACGTTCTTCCGCTCCGACTCGGTGCGTGATCTCGTCACGCTGCGCGCCCAGCACAACCAGAAGACCAGTTGGCGCACGCCCGCCAACGATCCTGCGCGTGACAAGGCGCTCAACTGGCGTCTCGACCCCGAGGTCACCACGGGGCTGGCCGGCGAGTGGGGGACGCAGCAGTTCGACGTCTTCAACTGGTATACCGAGCGCTACCCGGTCAAGGTCTCGGGCGCCGGCTCAATCCGTCTGCACAACGACGGGCGGACGGTGCACGACACGATCGCGTGCTCACTGACCTACGAGGACGGCGCGGTGCTGCAGTACCAGGCCACGCTCGCTAATTCGTACGAGGGCACGTACGAGGTGCTCTATGGCACCAACGCGGCGATCAAGCTGGGCTGGAGTCACGGCTGGATGTTCAAGGAATCCGACGCGCCCACGCAGGGCTGGGAGGTCTACGCGAACCGCCAGCAGTTCCACAAGGACGAGGGCATCACGCTCATCGCCGACGCGACCAAGCTGGCCAGTCAGGGCAAGCTCAAGGACGGCATCGGGCTGCCCAACTCGGCGCTGTACTACGCGCTGTCGGATTTCGTTGCCAGCGCCGCCGAGGGCAGCACGCCCGCGTGTGTTGTTGAAGAGGCCGCCCGCGCGACCGCGATCGGCATCGCGGCTCACAAGGCCATCACGACAGGCAGCGAGCAATCGATCGAAGTCTGAGCGCACCCCACGGAGAACGTCATTTGACCACGCAATCGCCAGCATGGCCCCGCCTCAGCTCGCTCGGGTTCCTATCCAAGGTCGGGCTCATCTTTCTCGTGCTCACGCTGCTGGCGGGTTACATCGTCAGCGGCATCTTCCTCAACATGGAGTACGAGAACCGCGATGAGCGCCCGGGGCTGACGATGACCGACATTGTCGGCGCGTACCACGGCGTCGTCTCGCCCTCACCGCTGCTCGAATCGCTCAAGAGCGGGCACCCGGAAACACTGGCCAGCGAGGAACGCACCGCGCTTGTGTCGTGGCTCGAGGGCGACCGTATCGGGGAGGACTACGACAACTTCGACCTGGGCGACATGGCGCCGTCGGAGATCATCGCGGTCAACTGTCTGAACTGTCATACCCGCGGCGCGGCCGAGGGCGACGGCATCGGGGACGAGGTGCCGCTGGGGTATTTCAGCGATATCCAATCGATCGCGGTGAGCCGGGAGATCAACCCGAAGAACGAGCGCATCATCGCGCTGTCGATGCACGTGCACGCGCCGAGCCTCTCGATGGTGCTCATCATGCTCACGCTGCTTGGCGCGATGACCCGCTGGCCCGGGCTGCTTGTGGGCGGCATCGCGGCCATCGCGGGCGTCGGGCTCTTCTTTGACATCACGGGCCAGTGGCTGGCGCGGTTCCAGGCGTTCTGGGCGTACGCGATCGTCGTCGGCGGCTTCCTGTCGTCGGCGGGCGTGGGACTGCTCGGCCTGCTTGTGATGGCAGAGATGCTGCTGCCGGGGAAGAAATCAGTCCAAGAAGCACAGGCACTTTAAAAGTGGCGGAGGCTTCCAGCCTCCGGAGTTGGATCTTTCCTCCCCCGTCGCCGACGGGGAAGTTGTCTGCGCAGCAGGCGGAGGGGGTCTGGCAGAAATGGGCGGCGGGACGCCGCCCCCACCGACAAGAAGAAACACAGCGGAGGCTGGAAGCCTCCGCCACTACTGTTATGCGCTGGCGATCTTCTCGAGCAGCTTCTTCGTGAGCAGGCACCCCTCGCGCGGCGGGTGCTTCTGGCCCTCGTACTCCACGCCGATGTAGCCCTCATACCCCGCGTCCAGCACGATCTTGACCATGCGGTGGTAGTCCGTGTGGATCTCCTCGCCGTCCTCGTCGAAGTCGTGGCTCTTGGCACTGACAGCCTTGGCGAAAGGCATCATTTCCTCGACGCCCAGATACCGGTCGTACCACGCCTCGGGGTCGTCGGCCTTGCTCCAGTCGAAGCAGAAGTTGCCGAAGTCGGGCAGCGTGCCGCAGCGGGGCTTGTCGACCATCTTCATGACGCCCGAGAGCCACTTGCCGTTGGAGCTGAGCCCGCCGTGGTTCTCGACGATCACGTTGAGCTTGTAAGGAGCCGCGACCTCGGTCAGTCTGCTCAGCCCGTCGGCGGCCAGTTTCTGCTGTTCCTCGTATGTGCCCGAGCTGGCGGCGTTGACGCGGATCGAGTGGCACCCGAACTTGGATGCCACGTCGAGCCACTTGCGGTGGTTGTCGATCGCCTGCGTGCGTTTGGCGTCGTCAGGGTCGCCTAGGTTCCCCTCGCCGTCGCACATGATGAGCAGCTGCTCGAGGCCGAGGTCCGTGGCGCGCTTGTTCATATCGCTGATGTACGCGTCGTCCTTTGCTTTGTCCTTGAAGAAGCCGTTGACGTACTCGATCGCGGTGAAGCCCATATCTTTGGCTTCCTTGGCAAAGTCCAGGTTGTCGATCTCGCCCGCGTAGATGAGTTTGTGCAGCGACCACTGCGCCAGCGAGACGCGGAACCTGGGTTCTGGCTGGCTAAGCGAACTTAGGGCGGCGGCGGGCGTAGTCATGAGGACGGCTCCGAGGCCGGCGCCGGCGGCAAGCACCTGTCGTCGGGATGCAAGAAATGCGTTCTGATCGGCTGGCATGCGGTGCTCCTTCGTATCCGCCTTCGTATCCACGCAGTATGACGCACTCGCGCCGGTTTGGCCACAGTGAAACCCCGCATGGAGCATTCGCTCGGGCATTGCCTACCATCCAGACCGGCGGCTTGGATGCCGGCCAGAGGGATTCGCACGCCGAGAGTGCCCACGGAGCCGCGGCCTTCGCTTCGCCCGTCGAGGATCTCAACGACGAGGACGAGTCCCTCGATACCGTTGAAGCCGCCGACGAACCATCCAATGAAGCCCCCGACACAGCTCCAGATACATCCGGTGACCAGCCCGAAGCTGAGGGTGGAGTCGCCACAGAGATCGCTGTCCATACCGAGACGGTTGCTCACCCCTTCGCGCTGAGCTGCGAGGAGCTGGCCGAGCTTCTTGGCAGTTTCCTCGGCAGTGAGCCGAAGCTTTCGAGCGTCAAGCTCAAGGTTCCTTCGCAGGGCCGAGTCGTGCTCCCCAGCGCCCGGCTGGCGCACGCGGCGGGTATTGCGCTGACCGGCCGCGGCGCCGACGCGCTCTCGAGTGTCAAAGTGGACTCGATCGCCATCGAGCCGGAGCACGTCCCCGCGCTGCTCGAGCGGTTGCAGGAATTCGCCGACAGCGATGAGAACGAGAACATCCTGATCGGGCGCACCGTTGATTATCTCTCGCTCGTCGCTCGGTTCGCACGCAGACTGCTGGCGCAGCAGCGGTTCGTCCCGGCTCTGCGTCAGAGCTCGACGGGTGAGCTCGACGGCTCGTGGCAGGCATGGTTCGCCGACGAGCAGTCATCCGAGGATGCGGGCACGCTCGTCTCGGCGATGCCGCCGGCGGTTCGGAGTGTCGAAGACGCCCGCGACCACGACCCGGCTGGGATCTTTGACGACATGACGACCGCGATTGTCGATGCCGGCTGCAGGCGTGCGCTTATCGACGATGATTTGCCCGAGGTGATCGAAGGGCGCGACCCGAGCGATCCGAGTGTCGCGTGGCTGTTTGGTTTGCTGGGCGAGCGTCATACCGTCGAGGCTGCCGATCGCCGGGCGCTGATCCGCGATGTGCGTGGCTGGATCGGTCGCCTGGAAGAGCGTGGCTCGAGCACCGAGTGGCGTCTGTGCCTGCGACTCAATGAGCCGCTCATGCTGGCCCGCAAGCCGGAAGACGAGGACGATGAGCGTCCGGCGATCGTCGAGCCCGCCGACGCGACATGGGGGCTGAGTTTCCACCTCCAGCCGATCGGGGCCGAGGACATCCTCATCGACGCGGCCGATATCTGGCTGCTCTCGAGCGAATCCGTGACCTTCGAGGGCCGGCGGATCGACAACCCGCAGGAGCTTCTGCTAGCCGAGCTTGGACGCGCTAGCCGCCTGTACAAGCGTCTGGAGAAAGCGCTCGACGAGACCGAGCCGGTCGATGTCGAGCTGAAGACGAACGAGGCGTACGAGTTCCTCCGCGAGATCCGCCCGCTGCTGCGTGAGCAGGGTTTCGGTGTGATCGAGCCGGGATGGTTCGGCTCGACGACTTCTCGCCTCGGTGCCAAGCTGCTGCTCGATTCGGATCCGATGGACGAATCGCTCGAAGCGGGCTCGCCATCGGTCGCGGGAGCTGCCAAGCTCGGGCTCGATGCGCTCGTCGGGTATCAGTGGCAAATCGCGGTGGGGGATGTCACGCTGACGCTCAAGGAGTTCGAGGAACTCGCCGAGCGCAAGACGCCGCTGGTGCAGATCAACGGCAAATGGGTCGAGATCCGCCCAGAAGATGTCGAGGCCGCCATCAAGTTCATCCGCGAGAACCCGGGCGGCGAGATGTCGGTCGGTGAGGCGATCCGCATGGCATTCGGTGCCGACGCTCGGACCAGCGGGCTGCATGTCACGGGCCTCGAAACGACGGGATGGCTTGCCGATGTGTTCGGCGGCTCATCGGCGGGCGAAGCGTTACCCATCCTCGAACAGCCAACCGAATTCCACGGCACACTCCGCCCGTATCAGCTCCGGGGCTACTCGTGGCTCAGCTTCCTCGAACGCTTCGGCTTCGGCGCGTGCCTCGCCGACGACATGGGTCTGGGTAAAACGATCCAGCTGCTTGCGATCATGGCCGGCGAGCGTGAGGAAGCCAAGGCCAAAGGCCAGGACCGCGTTCCGCCCACGCTGCTCATCGTGCCGACGTCGGTCGTGGGCAACTGGGTCCGCGAAACCAACCGCTTCTGCCCGCAGCTCGATGTTGTCGTGCACCACGGCCCGGGGCGCCTTGCGGGCAACGATTTCATCGCCCGCGTCGCCAAGACCGACTTCGTCGTCACGACCTACGCCCTGGCCAACCGCGACCAGGACCTGCTCTCGGCGATCCAGTGGGGCCGTCTGGTGCTCGACGAGGCGCAGTTCATCAAGAACCCCGCCGCCAAGCAGGCTCAGGCCGTGCGCAACATCCGTGCCCGCTCACGCATCGCCCTGACCGGTACACCGGTCGAGAACCGATTGAGCGAGCTTTGGTCGATCATGGACTTCCTGAACCCTGGGTATCTCGGCTCGCCCGGCGGATTCCGCAAGAAGTTTGCGGTGCCGATCGAGAAGTACCGCGACGATGCCAAAAGCGTTCAGCTGCGTTCGCTCGTTCGCCCGTTCGTGCTTCGGCGCCTCAAGTCCGACCCGAAGGTCGTCGGGGATCTGCCGCCCAAGGTCGAGAGCCGCGAGTACTGCTACCTGACCAACGAGCAGGCCGAGCTGTATGAACAGACGGTCAAGAAGATGCTCGCCGATGTGGACGCGACCGAGGGCATCCGCCGCCGGGGCATCGTGCTCTCAGCGCTCGTCAAGCTCAAGCAGATCTGCAACCACCCGGCGCAGGCGCTCAAGGAAATCGTCAAGGGCCAGACCACGCCGCCCTCGGCCGCGCGCTCGGGCAAAACGACGCGTCTCATCGAGATGCTCGACGAGATCCTCGCCGCAGGCGATCAGGCGCTGATCTTCAGCCAGTTCCGCCAGATGGGGCACCTGCTGGCCTCGACGCTCCGCCACGCGCTCGACCGCGAGGTTCTGTTCCTCCACGGCGGCACGCCGCGCCTTCAGCGACAGAAACTCGTCGACGAGTTCCAGAAGCGCGACGGCTCGACGCCCATCATGCTCGTCAGCCTGAGGGCCGGTGGTGTGGGTCTGAACCTCACGGCCGCCAATCACGTCTTCCACTTCGACCGCTGGTGGAACCCGGCCGTCGAGAACCAGGCGACCGACCGTGCGTACCGAATCGGGCAGATGCGCACCGTGCAGGTGCACAAGTTCGTCTGCCGGGGCACGCTCGAGGAACGCATCGACGAGATGCTCGAAACCAAGAGCCAGCTGGCCGAGCAGATCGTCGGGGCCGGCGAGCAGTGGCTGACCGAACTGGATACCGATGCGCTGCGTGACCTGCTCACACTCCGCGGCGACGCCGTGGGCGATCTCTGAGCGGGCATCAACCTGCGCGTGATTGCTCGGCTTGCCAGGGGATCGTGTAGCCGAGCTTTTTCATCGACCGGCTGCAGATCTCTTCGAATGTGCGCCGCTCGGCGCTCGACCACGAAGCCCACGCGGGCCCGTCGTGGTTGGTCGGGTGATAGGTGTGTTCGCGGAGATGCGTAGCGGCACCGGCGTCGTTCTCGAGGCCGACGAATGACGCGATTCTGGCGCAGAGAATATCTGGATCGGCGCGCAGGTGCTCGTGCCTGATGAGCATCGCATCGTCCCGGTCTTGGCTCCACGCGTGCATGTCCGCGGCGTTGGTCCAGATTCGGCAGTGCCTCTCGAAATCATCGCTCCCGAAGTGCTCGTGTTTTTTGCGCGAGGCGATCACTTCCACACCATCGCGCACAAGGCAGACGATCTTGGCCTTGGGGAAGGCCTCGGTGAGATACGTCGCGGTCTCGGGGAAGAGGTTTGTAAAGAGCATCGTGCACCGGCCTTGGGCGGCCGGTTGGGGATCGGGGAAGACCAGATCAAAGAGGAGCCCGCGAAAGAGCGTCTGAGGTCTGCATTGCGTAGCGGCGGCTGAACTCGGTCCGGTTGCGTCTGGCACACTCGAGGATGTCAAAGGCGACGTTGTGCTCGTGGCCCGTTGAGATGATGCCCGGGTGGGTCGTGAGCGCCTTGCGCAGGGCCGTGGTGCCGCTGCGGCCCACGCCGGTCAGAACCAGCATGGGCAGGTCTTCGTATGGATGAGGGCTTTCCATAGGTGTGATATCGGCTTCTTTGCGTCCGGGCATGGGATGAAAGTGGGCCAGCCAGTGGATAT
>CAXBOF010000091.1:0-6888 GCA_963977205.1 uncultured Phycisphaera sp.
GAGCATCTTGAGGCTGTCTACGAGCGCGCGCTGCGTCGTGCTCGCTGGGATGACGCTGAGCGCCACGGCACATGCGCAGGTCCTCAATCTTGAAGGACCTGCAGCTCCGTCCCCCGGCTCGAGCATCCTGGCGACGGAGCTGATCCAGCGCTTCACACGCGGGGCTGAGCGACTCGACCCCGATGCTTGGCAGAACGACCCGGACAGGCAGGCCCTCGAGAACGCCAAGCGCCAGCTGCGATTGGCCGGCGCGACACTGGCCGAGCGCGGCAACAGCCTGGGGACCGACGGCTCGCATCTTGTTCTTGCAGCGATGACGATCGACCGCAGGCTCGATGAGATCGATGAGCAGCTCGCCGCCAGCAATGACCGGGCGCTCCTGCTCGCCTTCGCGCACGATCTCGAAGAACTCCGCCTCGACTGGAGCCGCGGCAGCGCGATTTCGCCGGCCCAGCTCGACCGCGATCTGCGTTTCGCTCTGGCTCAGCTGGCCGTGACAGGCGACCGCCCGAGGCCGGACTCTGCCGGGTGGATCCTGCCCGAAGCGCTCGAAACGCCCTCGGATCTCGACGCGGTCATCGTGCGACTCGGCGAGGCCGGTGTCGATGGCGAGACGCTCGCCCTGCTCGACGACGATCTCGATCGGCTCGAACTCATGCGCAAATGGCCCGGCTTCGTGCGCGAAGCGCAGGTGCGCTCGCGCCTGATCGCCGAGGCCACCGACATGCTCTCGCGCCTGCCGACCTGGCTTACAGAGAGCGCCCGCGATCGGCTGATCCGCGACTTTGCCAGCGCGGTCCGCAGCCAAACCCCCGAAGCTCGGGACAGGGCCCTCGAACTGATCGCCGCGCAGGGACGGGTGCTGGCGCTGCTCACCGAGATGGGCGAGGGGCGTCAGGGCGACCGCCTCCGCAGCCGAATCTCCGGCGCGATCGCCGACCGACTCGCTTCCGATACCGATTCACTCATGGCCACGCACCTGGCCGTGCGCACGCTCGATGTGTCCGAAGCGCTCAGCAACCTTCAGCGGGACGACGCATTGCTCCGACAGCTCCGCCCGGCCTGGCGCCGACTCGTGCCGCTGGTGCGTGACGCGATGGTCAACGCGCGCGATGCCGCGGCCAATCTGCTCGTCGACCCCTCGGGCGTCTCGAACCCGGGCGTGCTCTCGGCGATCGCAACCCAGCAGCGGCTGCGCGAGGACTTTGCCATCCTCGAACGCCTGTCCGACCGCTTCGCACCGGGCGACACGCCCATGGACAAAGCCAATACCGCCATCGCTGATCGGCTGCTCGCCATCGGGCAGGACATGAACGACGACGATGCGCTCATCGAGCCCTCGCTCAAACTCATGCGAGATCTTAACGACCAGCTCGACCTCTGGGCCGAGATCGCAAGCCTCCGCGAGCCGGTCTCGCGCGTCGTCGGTCAACGCCGCGATGATCTCGCGCTCCGGCTGACAAACCTGCAGAACCAATGGCTTGCCGGCTGGGGGACGCCCGGCGGTCTGGGCGCGGGCGAGGGCGTAGCCGAGGATCTCAAGCTCGTCCGCGACGTCATGCGCGCCATGGCCGACGTCAGCGCGTTTACCGATCTCGCTTCCCTCGAAGCCTGGCCCGGCTACGAGATGGACCAACAAGTCCGCCGTCTCGTCACCCGCGAACTCACCGCCCAGATCGATGCACTCGCCGGCGAAACGATCCGCGGCCCGAGCCAGATCTCGCGCCAGCGCACCACCTCGGGACTCGTCTCACTCCGAGGCACCTACGGCCCAGCGCTCCTCACCGGCCGCCTGGCCAGGCTCGCCGAAGACGAGGGCCTGGCGCCCACCGGCCCCGTCGGTGAACTCGGCCTCGGGCCACCCGCCCGCGATTCGTGGATGCAGGCCCACCGCGATGCGCTCGCCGATGTCTCGTGGTACGCCGCCGAACTGGCCCGCGTGCTCGTGGGCGATCCAGACGAATCCGAGCAGCGGACAAAGGAAATCCACGCCCACCTCCGCTGGCGCGCGCTCCGCACGCTCGAAGCCATCGAACGCGATGCCAGAAACTAATAATTGAACGTCTCGACGAGCGCGAAGCGCAAGCGGGGGTTGAATCCGCACACGCAAAGTTTCGCGTGCCTACGCCCGCGGCTCCTTTACTGCCAGCGGATCTCTCGCTTGCCAAAGTCCAGCTTCATCGCTTCCTTGGCCGCATAGAGCGTGGCCTCGGCCGTCGCGTTCGCCCGCGCGGTGCCGGCACGGATGATGTCGATCACCGCGTCATCACCCCCCGGCCCATCGAACGCCGCCCGGCGCTCACGCATCGGTTCGAGCAGCTCATTCACCGCCTCGATCACGTGCGCCTTGACGTGACCGTCGCCCAGGTTGTCGCCCTTGGTGTACCGCTCACGCAGCTCCGCGACGAACGCCTCATCCCTGATGAACACGTCCGCGTACTGAAAGACCGGATTGATCGACGGGTCGCCCGGCTGATCGGGCTCACGGCTCTGGCCCGGGTACATCGCGTTGATCTTCTTCTTCACCTGCTTGGGCGTGTCCGACAGGAACACCGAGTTGTTCAGGCTCTTGGACATCTTGTTTACACCATCGGTCCCGATCAGCCGCCCGACCTTGCCGACCAATGCCTTGGGCACAGGAAAGACCGAGCCGGCCTTCTCATACTCGGTGTCCTCAGCGTGCGAGTCCACGCCGCAGTAGAGCTGATCGAACCGCCTTGCGACCTCTCGGCACATCTCGATGTGCGCGATCTGGTCCTCGCCCACCGGCACGAACTCGGGCCGAAACGCCAAGATGTCCGCGCACTGCCCCACCGCATACATCGGAAAGCCGAACGGGTAGCTGTCGCCCAGGCCTTTGGTTTCAATTTCCGTCTTGAGCGTCGGGTTCCGCATCACGCGGTTGAAGGGGATGAGCATCGCAAAGTACCACGACAGCTCCGCGATCGCAGGCACCTCCGTCTGGAGCACGATCGTCGACCGCGCGGGGTCAATCCCCGCAGCCAGCCAGTCCTTGACGATCTCGATCGTGTCCCGGCGGATGTCGGCCGCCTCATCCGCCCGGGTCGTAAAGGCGTGCATGTTGGCCAGCAGGAAGTAGCATTCGTAGTCGTCCTGCATCTTGACGCGCTGCTCGACGCTGCCCACCCAGTGCCCGAGGTGGAGTCTGCCCGTGGGGGTGTCGCCGGTGAGAACGCGGTTCTTGCCTGTGGATGCTGTGTTCTGGCTCATGGGGCCAAGTCTAGGGCATCCAGAGCCCCGGAACCCGATCCCTCGCCCTGTTCCGGGGATCACAGGGCGTCTTCACAGAACCGCCTTTCACTTGCTTGCTCGCCGCCCCCCCCTTTGGTATTCTGGTTTCATGAGCATGATGACCCGCAATCATCGCCAGGGATTCTCGATCATCGAGCTGATTGTCGTGATCGGTGTGGTGATGGTGCTGATGGGAATCTTTCTGCCGGCGCTGAGCGGCACGAGGCAGACTGCGCAGAAAACTAAGCTGGCTTCACAAGTCCGCCAGATGGCGACGATGATCGCGATGTATTGCGATTCGCAGAACGACTTCTACCCGGTCGCAGACGATCGCTTCTGGTTCTCACCCGCCCTCGGACCAGGCGAGTCACCTCCATACGAAGACGGTCGGTGGTGGGGCTATCCCCTCATCGACCTCGGATACTTCACTGTGGAGCAAGTCCAGGACCGAGACTACCTCGACGCGACGAACCAGCAACTCTCCATCGCGATGTGCTACGACCCGGCCAAGATGCGCCCCGACACAATCGAAGACTATGAGGATCGCTACACATCGGGGATTAGACAGAGCTCGGCACGCTACCCGTCCGGCAAAGGAATGCTCTGGACACCCATAGTCAGCTACACACCTGAACTCCGCTACTGGTGCTGTACGCAGATCGATCCACCGGGGCCTGTGGCATTTGCCGACGGAAGTGTGGAGACCGTCGCATGGCATGAACTACCGAGCCCGGATCTCGCACCGATTCTGGGCATCGGCAAGGTCGTGAACTCTACGTGGAATGGCATTTACGGCAAGGACAGGTAGACTGCTGAGGACTCAAATGAAGCGCACATACTTATCCTCTTCCGCAATCGCACACATTGCCCCCGCAGCTCCATCACGCCCGGCGTACACGGATTTGTCATGAGTGATATAGCAGCAGCATTTTCAGCTTTGCTGTTCACAGCAGGATGCGTCTCGGCATGTGCGCAAACTGTAGAACTTGTATACTTATCAACAAATCCATCAGCACCATACAAAGAATACTTTGCCTACGACTACGCCACCGGCGCAGCGACTCGCATAGACGCGGTAGGCAACATTCAAACGATTGACCCGAATGGCGTCGGTTCTAGCGGCAAAGCCGGAGCAGCGTCGCTCAAACCAGCAGAGCATCTCGACTTTCGAAATGCAATTCGCATGGCGTCGGTTGTGATGCCACAGCTTATTGTCAAAGGGATCGAGAACGACCCAAACGCCTCATTGGTCACTGAATCTGGAGAACTCGGTGGGCCCACTTATGTTGGCGAGTACCCGACGGGCAACCGGCTCGTTTCTTCCGAAATCCTGAAAAGTGCGTTCAATGTTCCTGTGGAGCGAGTGTATTACGACTTAGACGATCAGCAGCGGCTGGCACGTATCCGATATGAGAACAGCGACCGGGTCCAGAATTTTGACCTGGCAGAAGACAGCACCGCGACTATTTCATATGTCGAATCCTTTGGGGACGGCGCATGGGCTCTCTCAGATATTCGTATGAATGATTCAACAAATTTTGATATTTTTAAACCAGACTACGTGGCCAAACTTGCCCAAACCGATGCCATTGAATTTGCAGATTCCAAAAGACAAACTCAATCCATTGCCGCAGCCACCCCAGAAGGCGCCAATAGGATTGAACAGGCACGAGACGCGACTTTGGCTACTGGCTTATCGCAATCCGCCATACGCTTCGCCCTCATCATCACCGGCCTGATCGTCATCGCCGTCGGATCGCTCGCGTGGTGGAAGAACCGATCATGACGCGGGGCCCACTCATCTCGCTCATCCGCTTCGAGGCCCTCGGCCTCCTCGTCGCGCTCCCGCTGACATCCAACCATCTCACCGCGCGCATCGACACCTCCGAACCACCAACGCCGTGCGCACAAACCAGGCACTGACGTTTCACGTGGAACGAGCCCGCTTTTGTGCGCGCACTACAGCGACATCGCCAGCAGCACATTGGCTCCGTTGAACGCCACGTGCATCGCGATCGGGACGGCGATCAATCCTGTGCGCTCGTAGGCGATCGCCATCGACAGCCCGAGCACACCGATCGCCGGCAAGGAATGCCACTCGATGCCGCCGGTCGTGTGCGCGAGCGTGAACAGAGCCGACGCGATCAGCACCGCCCCCCACTTCCCCCACCGCCCGGGCATGAGGGCCGCAAGCGCGCTCTGGAGCAGCCCCCGAAAGAGCACCTCTTCAACGATCGGCGTCACGACGACCGCCCCGGCGATCAGCACCCACTTCCATATGCCGGCCTCGGGGGCCAGGATCGCGTCGAGCGTGTCGTGCGCGATCGCATCGCTCGGCCCGTGACCGAGTGCCGACGCGATCACGATCGTCACCGCCGAGGCCGCCTGCGTCATGGGGAGCACAACCAACGCGAGCATCAGCCCGAGCCCAAAGCCCTTGGGCGCCAGCCGAAACCGTGGGATCGCGTCGAGCCGATGCGCCAGGACCATCGCCCCCACGGCTGCGATCAGACTCACCGGACCGACGACCAGATTCACGATGCCCATCTGCCGAACCGTCAACCCGGCTTCTGCATCGATTCCGATCGCGCTGGCCGCGATGACCTGCGCCAGACTCGAAACCACCATGCATCCGAGCATGAGCGCCAAGAGCCCAAGCCCGCTGGTCGCTCTGGGCACCTGAGCGCCCGGCTTCCTCTTGAACGAGCCGGGCCGGATGACATCCCCGCGCCAGAGCCACGCGATCGCTGCAAGCGAGATCAGGATCGAAACGCCCGAGATCACCAGTTCTGTGGTCGAGGATTTGGAAGTCGCCCCCTGAGCGCTCGCCGTGCCCGGCAGGGCAACAATCAAAGCGATGGGCAACATTCTCGATGAGATCGTCGAAACCAAGAAGCGCGAGGTCGCCGAGCGCAAGGCGTTGCGTAGCCGAATCGAGCTCGATTCGCTCGCAGCGGACGCCTCGCAGCCGCGTGGTTTCGTTCGAGCACTTACCGCGCCCCTCGAGGGCCAGAGCGCCTCGATCATTGCCGAGATCAAGCGCAAGAGCCCGTCGGCCGGCTGGATCCGCGAGGAGTACAAGCCCGCAGCGGACGGTTCGGATTCGTTCGAGCCGGAAGACATCGCCAGACGGTATCACCGGGCGGGCGCGCGGGCGATCAGCTGCCTGACGGATGAGCCCTACTTCGCGGGCAAGCTCGAATATCTGGGGCGCGTCCGCGATGCGGTCCCGCTGCCCGTGTTGCGGAAGGACTTTCTGATCGATCCGTATCAGGTCTCCGAGAGCCGGGCCTTCGGCGCTGATGCGGTGCTGCTGATCGCCGAGTGCCTGAGTGATGACCGGCTCGCAGAGTTGCTGGCGATCGCGATCGAGCTTGGTATGGATGTGCTCGTAGAGTCCCACGACCGCGAGAATCTCGCCCGCTCGATCGCCCTGACCCGCGATTGCCCCGAGGGCAGGGTTCTGCTCGGGATCAACAACCGCGATTTGCGGATCATGAAAACCGACCTCGATCACACCCTCCGCATGACAGCCGACGTGCCCGATCCGGGGCTTCTGGTCTCGGAATCGGGGATCCGCACACCCGCGGATCTGGCGCATCTGGGCCGGGCGGGGGTCCGAATAGCACTCGTGGG
>CAXBOF010000092.1:0-6840 GCA_963977205.1 uncultured Phycisphaera sp.
GCAATCGTTCTGCTCAGAACCGTCTTCATCAGTCGTCCTTTCATGGGCGCAGCTATCTCGGTCCGCTCCTCGCGCCGATCGTCTGACGCCGAACAACGGGGCCCCGTTACAGGGATCGCCCCGCTGTATGCTTCTTTGGTCCTCACGAACCCTCCGTTGCAACACTAGGAAGGGATTACCCGCATCGCATACCCATCGGGCTTCACCAAATTGACGTTCTCACATGAACCCAGCATGAAAGAGGCCCCCGAAACTCGCGGTTTCGGGGGCCTCATTGGCTTCCACTTTGGAATCGTTCCGGATCAGCTCGCCCGGGCGTGCTTGGGACGCGGCTCGTCTTCCTCGTCCTCTTTCTCTTCGTCTTCCTCGGCCTCGTCGTCCACCTCGTACTCGTCGGCGTCCTCGGGGTCGATCTCGTTGCCTTCCTCGTCGACCAGCACGTACTCGTAATCGTCGTCGTCCTCGGCCTCTTCGTCCTCGTCGACTTCCTCGTACTCGTCTTCTTCTTCCTCTTCGCCGTCCTCGTCTTCGGACTCTTCGTCTTCGTCGAGTTCTTCTTCATCCTCGGCGCCGTCTTCGAGCTCGTCCTCGAGGTCGTCTTCGTCCTCAATCTCGTCAGTCTCGAAGGGGGCCTCTTCTTCGTCCTCGACCTGCTTGATGCGGGCGGCCGAAGCGGTGGTGCCCTGGGCCGCTCGGTAATTGGCTTTGGCGCGCTCCTGATCCATGGCGTACTCGTCGTCGGAGCGCTCGTCGCCGTCGGCCTTGCGCATCTGCTGCTCGTTGAAGGCCTTCATCGCTTCCCACTCTTCGAGCGTAATGGCGACCTCACGCGCGACCGAGCCCTTGTGCTCGCCGATGATGCCTGCGATACCCATCAGGTCGATCAGCCTGCTGGCGCGGGTGTACCCGATTGCCAGTCGCCGCTGGAGGAGTGACACCGAGCCGCGCTTGGTTTCGAGGACGATCTCCACGGCCCGGTCGAAGAGCGGGTCCTCCTGGGCCGCTTCGAGCGACGCGGAAGAGTTGTTCTCGCTCTGCTCGAGGCGCTGCTCGTCCGGGTCGCCCGAGCGGAGCTGCATGAGCTGGCGCTCGTAGGTCGGGCCGGCGATGTCGCGCATGAACTTGACGACCTTGCGGATCTCGGCGTCTTCGACCAGCGTGCCCTGCGCCCGGTGAAGCTTGTGGCTGCGGGGGCTGAGGATGAGCATGTCGCCCTGACCCAGCAGCAACTCGCCGCCCTTCTGATCGAGCACGATGCGCGAGTCCATGCCGCTGGAGACCTTGAACGCGATGCGGCAGGGCATGTTGGATTTGATCAGACCCGTCACGACATTCGCCTGCGGCCGCTGCGTCGCAAGGATCAGGTGGATGCCGACGGCACGCGCCTTCTGGGCGATGCGGATGATCGAGCCCTCGACCTCCTTGTTGGTCATCATCAGGTCGGCCAGCTCGTCGATGATGAAGACCATGTAGGGCATCTGGCGGGGCACGCGGGCCTGCTGCTCTTCTGATTGGGCACCGAGCCTTTCGCAGAGTTCTTCAAACTCGAGCGAGTTGTACGAGCTGATGTCCCGGCAGCCGGCCTCGGCGAGCAGCTCGTACCGCTCGTCCATCTTCTTGACCGCCCACTCCAGGATCGCAGCCGCCCTGTTCATCTCGGTGACGACCGGGCACATCAGGTGCGGGATGTCCTTGAACTGGCTCATCTCGACCATCTTGGGATCGACCAGAACCAGCTTGAGCTCGTTTGGCTTCTTCGTGTAGAGGAAGCTCATGATGATCGTGTTCATGCACACCGACTTGCCCGAACCCGTCGTGCCCGCGATGAGCATGTGCGGCATCTTGGTCAGGTCCTCGATGAGCGGGTCGCCCGAGGAGTCCTTGCCCAGGAACATCGGCAGCTTCATCTTCGAGAACTTCTCGCGCTTGGACATCAGCTCCCGCAGACGCACGCGCTCTTTCGTAGGGTTGGGCACCTCGACGCCCACGGTGTCGCGCCCGACCTGGTTGGCGACGATGCGGATGTTGACAGCCTTGAGCGAACGCGCCAGGTCGCTTGAGATGCTCGTCAGCTTGCTGACCTTGGTGCCCGGGGCGAGCTTGATGTCATAGAGCGTGATGACCGGGCCCGACTCGATGCCCACGACCTCGCCGGCGATGCGGTACTCACGCAGCGCGCTCTCGAGCGCCTCGGCCTGCTCACGCACGAGCGATTCGAGCGTGTCGCTGAAGTTGTCGTCGGGCTCTTCGAGGAGGTCCAGACCCGGGAACTGATAGCCCTCAAGCTCGGCGTAGTTCTGCAGGTCCGACAGGTCCTCGTCGGTCGCGACCTCGCGGTTGGCGCCCGCAAACCGCAGCGGCAGCTTGGCGACCTTCTCGCGGATCGACTCGTCGCTGAAGACCTGCGGCGCGCCGGGGATCTCCTCGTCTTCCTCTTCGTACTCGTCGACCTCTTCGTCCTCGTATTCCTCGTCCTCGTACTCGTCCTCTTCGTACTCGGCGTCCTCGTCCTCGTCGATCGTTTGCGCGACCTCGATCTCGTCCTCGTCTACTTCGATGACCCTGACGGCCTTCTCCTTCTTCTTGCGCGCAGCCAGCAGCTTCTTGCGCTCGGCCTCGGTGAACTCCTGCTCCTCGATGTCGTCGAGGTCATCGATTCGGGCGGCCGGCGTGCGGACGCGCTCGTACGCCCCGCCCAGCACCCGGCGGACGAGATCGCCCGCAACGGTGCCCTTCTCGGCGACGTAGCCCATATGAGCCATCGCCCAGACGGGCGTGGCCAGCAGCCAGCGGTCCATCGCCACCACGAGGCCCAGGACCATCGTCATAACGAGGCAGAGCACCGTGCCGAGGCTCCCAAAGCGGAGCGCCAATTCGTGGGACATGACCAGCCCGACCGTGCCGCCGGGCAACCCGGGGATAGGCCCGGTTCGGGGCATGAGGTACCCCTGCATGCCGGCAAGACCGGCACCGGCGATGATGATCCCCGCCGCCCGCGTCATGGGATGCGTCACGATGTAGCCACGCAGGCACACGACCACGAGCCCGACCATCCCAAAGACGATCGGCCAGATCGCCAGCCCGAAGGTGCGGTACCCCGCCCAGGCGACCCACGACCCGACCGAGCCGCACCAGTTCTGGGCGGGGTCGTTGGTGGGCCAGACCGAGTGCGAGGGCGCATCGGCGGCGTCATAGCTGAGGAGACTGGCGGCTACAAACAGCAGCACAATCGCCCCCAGCACAGGAGCCGCACGCCAAAGCGCGAATGACTCGTCATACTCGTAGCTCTGACTCGCCTTCTTCTGGCTCGTCCCGGCTTTCTTCTTGGTAGTTCCCATCGCAAACGGCTATCGGCGGTCCGCGGCTTTGGGGATTCAGGAATGCCCGCCCGGTCTAGGCTGTTGGCGGGGCAGGAGAGGCGCACCATGGATCTGGAACTGGTTTCCGCTGTCGATACCTATATTGAAACCCTCTTGCACGAGAGAGATCCGATCCTCGAATCGGCACTCAAAGCCAGTGACGACGCGGGTTTACCAGAAATACAGATCTCCCCGAGCCAGGGTCGATTCCTCTATCTGCTCGCAAAGCTCATCGGAGCAAGGCGGATCCTCGAGATCGGCACGCTGGGCGGCTACTCGACCATCTGGCTCGCCCGCGCCCTGCCCAGCGGCGGACGGCTCGTCACACTCGAATCCGAAACCAAGCACGCCGAGGTCGCCCGGCGGAATATCGCCCACGCCAAGCTCGATGACAAGGTCGAGGTCCGCGTCGGATCAGCCCTGGACCGGCTGCCCGAGCTCCAGAGCGAGTCGCTCTTTGATCTGGTGTTTATCGACGCCGACAAGAACAACTACCCGGGCTACCTGGATTGGGCCCTCAAACTGACCCGGCCCGGCGGGCTGCTCCTGGCCGACAACGTGGTCCGCGAGGGCAAGGTGATCGATCAGCATTCGGACGATCCGAACGTCATCGGCGTCCGGCGATTCAACGAGATGCTGGCCAGCGACGAGCGCGTCGAGGCGGTCATCCTCCAGCAGGTCGGTTCCAAGGGCTACGACGGCCTCGCATTGGCTCGCGTCGGCTCCTGAATCCGACCCGTCCAAAGACTTATCAACAGGTATTTCACAAGCGAAGTTTGGGTGTTGACCGGGCAAATTGAAGTTTGTACGGTATCTGGATGCTCGCACGCATCCAATCCGCACTGCTTCAGGGCATCGACGCCATCGGCTGCGAGGTCGAGGTCGACCACGACAGCGTGGGGCTCGATAAATCGCTCATCGTGGGTTTGCCGGACGCGGCGGTCCGTGAATCGCTCGAACGGGTCAAGGCCGCGATTTCCAACGGCGGGTACTCGTACCCCAAGGGCAGCACGCTGATCAATCTGGCCCCGGCCGATCTCCGCAAAGAGGGGCCGGTGTACGACCTGCCCATCGCGGTGGGGCTTCTGATCGCTCAGGGTCTGGTGCCCGAGGGCGGCTCGGCGGGGCTCGATCATCGGCGGTACCTCTTTGCGGGCGAACTGGCGCTCGATGGCAGGCTCCGCCCGATCAAGGGCGCCATCGCGCTTGCGACACTGGCGGCCGAGAAAGGACTCGACGGCGTGGTGCTGCCGGCCGAGAACGGCATCGAGGCGGCGGTCGCGGCCAACCTGCCCGGAAAGCGGGGGCTTGAGATCTACGGCGTGCGGACGCTCAGTGAGGTCGTGGGGATGCTGACCGGGCATCTCTCGGTCGAGCCCTTGCCGCCGACGGATGTGGCGGGATTGATTTCGAGCGCACCGGCCCCGATCGACTTTGCGGAGGTCAAGGGTCAGGAGGCGGTCAAGCGCGCCATCACGGTCGCGGCTGCGGGCGGGCACAACCTACTCAAACAGTGTTCAAGTGCAGGTCGCGGTACCATCCAAGTGATTCCTTAGTTCAAATCTCCGTACCCCGATTCAGCAGACCAGATGGCCTCGGCAAGTGCCGGGGCCGTCGGTGTTTACGGCCTGGTTCAAATGTATCCTATTAACCTCGGGTGCCGCTGGAGAGTTTGAACTTCACGGCCGTTATGATGTGTACGAGCGTGCGCCGGCAGAAATAACACATGTGGATAGCGCTCCAGTAAGAAAGCCTCTACAGGACGCGTCTTGACCGTCTCTACGCCAGATGTTGTTCCGATCTTTCCGAATTTCATCGAGTCCGCCTTGGAACCGAAGCATCATGTCCCCCAAGAAACGCAATCAGACGACTCCTGATGCATCGGCTTTGGCCGCAACATCGCCGTCCATCAATGCTGCAACCCTGCCCTTGTTCTCACCCCGAACATTCCTCAAAGCCCGCAGCCCCGAACGATTTTCCGATTCCATCTCGGTGCCGGCCGCCCGCGTTCCGCGAACAACGCTGGAATATCACCTCGACACGCTGACCAGCCGCAGCCAGGAGAACGACTTCGAGCAGTTTGCTCGCAAGCTCGCGGAACGAACGCTATGCCCTAATCTCCTTCCCCACACCGGTCCGACCGGCGGAGGCGACAGCAAGGTCGACGCCGAGACCTACCCGGTCGCCGATCAGCTCGCTATGGCGTGGTTCGTGGGTGATGCGCGGGAGGCCGCCAAGGAGCGATGGGCATTCGCCTTCAGTGCCAAGCGCGATTGGAAGCCAAAGGTTAAGGGCGATGTCAAGAAGCTGGTGGGCACCGGCCGCGGCTACGCCAAGGCCATGTTCATCACAAACCAGTTTGTGCCTGACAAGGACCGGGCCACTACGGAGGATGCCCTACGGAAGGAGTACGGCATCGATGTGCGGATCTACGACCGCACATGGATTCTCGAGAAGGTCTACGGCAACGGGCTTGAACAACTGGCCATCGACGAACTCCGCATGGAAGTTCCCACAGTGACCGAGATGCGTTTCGGGCCCAGTGACACAGGAAGATTGAGAGCACTCGAAGAAATCGAGAAGGAGATTGACCTCGCGCTGCGCGAAAACCGCAAGAGTCCCGCACTTGTCGACAAAATGCTCTACGCAGCCCTGCTGGCCCGGGCGCTTGAGCGACCGCGCGAGGATATCGAGGGCCGCTTCGAGCGAGCACGTGCGGTCGCGGAAACGCTTGACTCGGACCATAACAAGCTCCTCGTCGCGTACCAGGAGGCGTTCACCGCGTATTTCTGGTTCGAGGACTATCCGGTCTTCCTCGACAGGCTCGCCGTATTCGATAGCCTCGTCGAGGGTTCAGACAACGTCGGCGAGCTCAACCGTGCCACCACGCTCTGGTCCTGTCTGTTCGCGGCGACCAAGCAGTCGCTCATCGATCCGGCCAAGGCCGACTTTGGCAAGCGGACCGAGCGTCTGCTCGCAGCACTCGACGCCGCTGCTGAGGACACCACCCGGCCCAGCTCAGCCCTCGACGCAGAGGGCCTTGCAATCCAGATTCGCCTGACCTTCGCGTCTCAGAATCAGATGAACGAACATCTGGTTCGGCTCCGGGACGTCATCGAGCGAAGCGCGGGGCTGCTCGGATTTCCGATGAACGTCTGGATCGACATCATCGCCAATCTTGGTCAGGCGCTGGGTCGTCTTTCGGCCTATGACGAGCTCCACGACTGCGTCGTCGTGATCGCCGGAGAGCGTGAGGGTGAGGTCGCCGCCGCACGTCTCCTCCTAGCGCGCGGGGCCCAGCAGATGGACCAGGAGCGGTACTCCCCCGCCATCCGCACCCTCGGCCAGGCGCTCACGCGTCTGTACAAGGAGGAGAGCCGAGACGAGCTCATGCAGGCGCTCTATCTGCTGGGGACTGCCTACGAGGGGGTCGGACTGCTCTGGGCCGCGCGCGGGTCTCTTCTCAGTGCGTCCGCCATCG
>CAXBOF010000093.1:0-6823 GCA_963977205.1 uncultured Phycisphaera sp.
CTCGATGACGGGCAGCGCGGTCAGCGAGCCGCCGCCGTTCTCGTTGGAGAGCTTGGTGGCGCGCTCGAGCAGGCGGCTATGGAGGTAGAACACGTCACCCGGGTAGGCCTCACGACCGGGCGGGCGGCGGAGCAGGAGCGAGAGCTGGCGGTAGGCGACGGCCTGCTTGCTGAGGTCATCGTAAACGAGCAGCGCGTGCTTGGGCATGGGCTTGCCGTCGGAGAGCGTCTGGCCCGGCTGCTTGCCTGTCCACATGAAGTACTCGCCCATCGCGCAGCCGGAGTAGGGCGCGACGTACTGCATCGGGGCGGGGTCGGAGCTGCCCGCGGTGACGACGATGGTGTAGTCCATCGCGCCCTGCTCTTTGAGCGTCTGCACCACGCCGGCAACGGTCGACTCTTTCTGGCCGACGGCGACGTAGATGCAGACCACGGCTTCATCCGTGCCCCAGTACTGCTTCTGGTTGATGATCGCGTCCACCGCAACAGCGGTCTTACCTGTCTTGCGGTCACCGATGATCAGCTCACGCTGGCCGCGACCGATCGGGATCATCGCGTCGATCGCCTTGATACCGGTCTGCAGCGGCTCGGTCACCGGCTGACGCTCGGCGATGCCGGGCGCGATGATGTCGACGAGTCGGCTCTCGGAGGCGTTGATCGCGGCCCCGCCGTCGACCGGGCGGCCGAGCGGGTCGACCACGCGGCCGAGCATGGCTTCACCGACGGGCACCTGCAGCAGCTTGCCGGTGCTCTTGACGATGTCGCCTTCCTTTACTGAGAGCGGGTCGCCGTAGATCACGGTACCGACGGTATCGGTCTCGAGGTTCATGACCTGGCCCATGACGGTGCCGTTGTCGGTCTGGAACTCGACAAGCTCGCCGGCCATCGCGTTTGCGAGGCCATAGACGCGGGCGATGCCGTCGCCGATCTCGACAACGCGTCCGACTTCAGAGACCTCGAGGTCGGCCGAGTAGTTCGAGATTTCCTGCTTGATAATGCTGGCGATTTCGTCGGTCTTGATCTTCACGCGAGAGCTCCGCTGAATCGTCTTGTGTGGTCCACCCGGATAGCTCCCCGGCAACGCCGAAACCCGGGCCGGGGAGAGGGACGGAAACATAGGACCGCCGGCGGGCAATGGCCAGAGGGGAGGGGTTTGTTCGCACCCAAGCTCCATGCACTCAAATCCGTCACAAAAGCCGCCCCCCCAGGCATTCCTGGGGGGGCGGACGATCGTTTCGAGTCAACGAGGTTTATGGCGTACAAGCATTGTAATTCGTCACCCACGCGCTGAAGTCGGCCGGGCTTACGACGCCGTCGCAGTTCTGGTCGGCTTTCGGATCCCCGTTGTTGAACGCGGTCACCCAGGCGCTGAAGTCTGCAGCCGTCACCGACCCGTCGCCATTGACATCAGCCAAGATGCACGGATCGCAGGGCTGGGTGATCTCGGCGCAGATCTCGAGGGCATCCACGTTGGAGAACTGCTGGTCGCCGAAGGACCAGTCCTCGATGCCGACCTGCGAGCCGTAGAGATAGATCGCAAACGTGCCCGAAAAATCGGTGAAGAAGATCGTCGAGCCGTCGACCGGGAAGCCCATGCTGCGGAGCGCATCGAGGCTGGCCGAGCGTTCGCTGAGCGAGAAGATCGCGTAGTCGCGTCCGGGCTCGGCCCGCGACTGGTCGGGGTTGATCTCGCCGAAGTCCCAGACCACGAGCCCGTCGATATCGTCCCGCTGTCCCTGTAATTCCGGGTTCGGTGCAAAGCCGAGCATATTGAGCCCGGACATAAACGCCGGCGCCCACGGCGGGATCACGCCGACACCCGATCCCTTGGGAATCGCAAAGATATCGGCTGCCGAGAAGCCCGTCGCCATCGCTTCTGCGGGAGGGATGCTAAAGAAGCTGTCGCGGTCGTTCTTGCCGTCGCCGTCTATATCCATCACGGGATCGGGCATGACGTTGTACGCGTCCACGTTGTCGTGCCGACCGGGTGCAAACATCGGCGCGGGCAAGCCCGGCCCAATGAACGTACCCGGCCCCATCCCGGCTGTCAGGTGCAGTATGCTCTCGTCAAACTCGAGATGGTGCGAACCCGGCGCTGGGGCCGCGGTCGGCAGCACGCCGCCGAACGGTCCCGCTCCGAGCGTGCCTGCATAAATGCCCGGATTCTTGAACAACCGATCCGAGAGATAGATATCGCCCGGCTGCTGGTTGACCGCGAATTCACCAGCCAATGGCGTGCCGGGCAGGCCGTTCGTCGCGCGATCCACACTGAAGCGGATGTTCATCTCGGGCGAGACCTCGGGGTAATAGATCTCGTGGTCCTGGCTCACCGCGTCGAGGTACGTCCCGGCGGGCGAGGCCATATCGAGCACCGGCTCTGCTGGGATCGCCGGCACCACCGTCAGCAGATCCGCATCGACATACGTCACACCCGAAACAGTAATCAGTGTCGGCGAAGGCCCGATCCGCCCCGCGGGGACCGGCGGCAGGAACAGGCCGAACGGATCCTCCGCTGAAAATCCGATGCCATAGAACGCCGAGGTCAACGGCCCGGAAGGGTTGTCATCAAGACTGAACGTCTGCGCCGTTGCGCCCGAAGCGGCCAGAATCGCCGCGGCTGTCATTGCGTGCTTTCTCATGATCCACCACCTTTGCATGTGGGCCAACAGGCCCGTGTGTCACTTGTGTTTCCGGATCAGGCTGATCCGTACACAGAGACATCCGCAAAGAAAGTGCAATCAACGACAGGGCATGGATCTCATTCACAACCCGCGTTGTAGTTGGCGACCCATGCGCTGAAGTCGGCGGGTGTGCACGAGACGTCGCTGTTCTGATCGCACGCGGGGGCATTGTTGTTGAATGCCGCGACCCACGCGGAGAAGTCGGCGGGGGTGAGGGTGCCGTCGTTGTTGGTGTCGGGAAGGCAATATACGTTGCAGTTTTCCGAGATGTTGATGATCTCTATCCCATCTCCATCTGATAGGATGGCATACTCGTGGATCAGTCCGACGTATTCGACTGACCAGTTTCCTCCGTATACTCCAATCTGACGCGGCCGAACCGGGTCCGTAAGGTTAAACACTCTCAATCCCTCGTACGAATCTGCTGCGTACATCCTGTTTCCTCGCACAACGAGTTCGTGCACGCGGTCTCCATCGGCGATTGTTCCGACGAATATAGGATTCTTTGGGTCTGTGATTTGAATGATATGTATGCCCTGATCTATCCCCGCGGGCATGTAGGCGTAGCCATCATACACCACCACCTTGCCCGCAACGCTCGGCAGCGACACTTCTCCGATACGGCGCAGATCGTCGGGATGACTGATATCAAGGACGCTGAGCTTCGAGGAGTCGAACTCGGGCACCAGCAGGTAATCTCCGTATGCGGTCGCCGCAAAGATCGTTGTATTTTCTGCGTAGCGATCGACGACGATTGGCTCATGTGGGCTTGATACATCTATGGCCCAGAGCCCAGTATCAATGTTACAGAGGAAAACTGTGCTACCCGCTATTTCCACACCGTAGAAATTCGTCCCGATATCACAATGACCCAAGATCGTGGGAATAGTCGGATCTGAAACATCTACAATCGAAAGGCCTACCTGACTTGTTGCCATATACAGCACACCATCACGGAGTACGTGGTCTCGCACAGAATCACCAGTCACTATTCGCGTACGCCATTTTGACAACACATCCGGGCTCTTTGGATCACCTAGATCAACGGCCCGCATCTCTCCTGTAGACGAAGCAAAGAATGCGATCGTGCCTTCGATTGACATGGCACTCACCCGCCAGAGATCACCGCTGCCCCCCAGATTCGATATGAATGCACTCGGCATAGGGTCCGACACATCAACGATTCGCATACCATCGCCGGCACCACCAGCAAGATAACCCAATCCATCTCGAACACATACGCGGCCAACACCTCGGTGCAATTCATTCACACCGATCTCGACAGGCTCTGACGGATTGCTTAGGTCATAAATGATGAGTCGATCAGACGCGGCTACATAGGCTCTGGACCCAATGATCTCAACATCACCAGCGAATCCCGGATCGACCATACTGAGCAGCGAAGGTTGCAATGGGTTGGAAACATCTAGTATTCTGAAACCATTGTGGCCATCGGCAACAAAAAGCCAATCTCCCCCAAACGCAGCACGCAATGCGCCCCGATAGCCCTCCAAATCCGTCGAGAGCAAACGCGGACGATATGGATCGGACACATCGACCAGTTCAACCCCAAGTCCACCCACACAGAGACACAGCGTGTTGCCGGACAACGCCAGACTCCGAACAGCGCCTCTATACCCGAACCCAGATACAAACACGGGGCTTTCCGGGCTCTGAACATCGACTATCTCGAGCGCCTGCTCATCACAAGCCAGATACGCAATGCCGCTTTGCAGCTCAAGTGATAGAACTGAGCCGCCACCGGCCGGCTGGTAGGTCGACAAGAGTACGGGAAGTTTCGGATCTGAAACATCATAGATCAGCATCCCGCGCCTGCCCGCGGCAACATACGCGATGCTTTGCACGACCTTGATATCAAAAAAAGCATCCCCGATATCCAAACTGACGCTGCCTGACAGTGTTGGATTCAACGGATTTCGGATATCAACGATCAGCAAGCCCAACTGATGCCGTGCGATGTAGGCGTAGTCGCCCTCAACAAAGACCGATTCGGATCTTCCATCATACGGAAAGACTCCCAAATTAGTCTCATACGCACAAACCACACCCGCACTCTGTGCATGTGCGATTCCAGAAACACCAACAAAGATCAAGCCAGCCAGCACCCAAAGCGTTCTAAATCCCATCACGAGCCTCCCGCAAAGACCCCGCCGGAACCGACGGCTCCTACGTTGGACGCACGGATGGCCTTCCGGTTCCCGGCTCGATAGAAAAAATGTTCAGGCCTGTTTACGGCGTCCCCGCCCCATCCTCAGCCCGGATCGAAAGCCGAACCGTCGTGCTGGGCGCCTCGAACGTCAGCGGTGTCGGGAGATCGCTGAACGTTGCTTCCTTCTGCGTGATCCGCGTATCACGGTCGTCCAGTGTCAGCACCACCGTCGCAAAGATCGTCAGACGCCCGGCCCGTATCTGATCGATCAGATCGCTCGGGCCGGTCACGGTCACGTTCTCAAGCAAATGGTCCTCGGGGTTCACCGTCACGACCCACTTCTCCGACTCGAACGCAGGGCGGCGGATCTGCACGGGCACGTTGGGCAGCGTCACCGAGTCCTGTCGACTCTCGAGCGTCACCGACACACTTACCCGGTCGGGGTCGAGCCGCACAAACGGGTGCGAAGTAAGTTCCGGCGGGAGCTCCAGCGGCACATCCTCGATCACGTTGCGCCTGCCGACCTCAAGACGTGAGATCTGGTCCGCGCTCAGCCGGGCCGTGAGCGATTGCAGGCCCGCGAACCGATCGGCTAGCAGCGAGGGCACCTGCACGCGCACGCGCCTCGGGTCCGCGACCGGCGACGACGCCGAGGCCGCATCGGGCACCTCGACACGCACATCCAGATTCTGCCACGCGACGCGGTCGATCATCACGCCCACACGCTCGGGCTCGACCGAGGTCAGCGTCACACCCGTGCCCTCAAAGACCCGGCTCTGGCGGAGCACCTCGGCCATCTCGATCTCGTGACGACCGGGCTCGGTGGGCACACCCGGATCGCCCGGGCGGAACGTCATCGCCTCGCGCAATCGATCACGCAGGCCCGACACCTCGGTCGTCGAGCCCTCAAGCGACACCACCAGCCGACCCGTCCACTGCGTCAGATCGAGCGGCCGGATGACCAGACCGCCCTCGCCATCGACAAGCCTGGCGCTCGTTTCTACGCGCTCGCGGCTGACACTCTCGCCCTCGGCGACGATCCAGATCAGCACACTCACAAGCGATACCACGATCGCCATCCGCAGGATCGCCAGCGCACCGGGCTTTGTTGCATCGGGTGTCATGAGCGTTCCCCCTCGCCAGCCGACGACGCATCCGTGGTGCGCTCGCTCGCGGTCTGCTCATCGGGGTCATCGACGATCGTCCCCTCGAGCGCCCGCGTCTGCTCGGCTTCATCCTCGGCCGACACGTCATCTGAATGAATCGGGTTCCGGTCCAGCCGAGCCCGCAGCTGCGCCTTGAACGCGCCAGCAGGGAATCCCGGGCTCAGCTTGCCCCGCTCGGCGAGCCGGATCAGCCCCGTCTCTTCGCTCACGATAATGACCAGCGCATCGCACTCTTTGCTGATACCCACCGCCGCCCTGTGGCGAGAGCCCAGGCTCGGGTCGGGCATGTCCTCGGGGTCCGCCAATGGAAGCTGCACACCCGCCGCGTGGATGACCCGCCCGCGGACGATCACCGCAAGGTCATGCAGCGCGGTGCCCGGGTGAAAAATCGTCTGCAGGAGCCGGGCGCTCAGTTCCGCCTTCAAGAGCGTGCCGCCCTCGGTCAGGCCCTCAAGCTGCACCTGTCGTTCAAGCACGATGATCGCGCCGAACTTGGCCTTGGAGAGATACCCGCACGCCTCGGCCATCTGATCGACGATGTTGCCGATGTCCTTGGGCGACTGCCGGAAGAAGGGCGACTCACCCAGCCGGATCACCGCTCGTCGAAGCTCGGGCTGAAAAATCACGACCAGCGCGATCGCCACGACACCCAGCAGCCGGTCATACAGGAACGCCAACCGCCCGAACGAATCGCCCGACAGGATGCGGGCGATCAGCGTCACGACAACGAAGAGGACGAGAATGCCCTTGAGCGCACCGGCCGCCCGCGTCCCCTGCACGAAGCGGAAGACGAAGTAGACCACCATC
>CAXBOF010000094.1:0-6813 GCA_963977205.1 uncultured Phycisphaera sp.
GCCGTCGCCGCCCGTGTCGTCGCGCTTGCCGACAACGACCTCTCAAGCCTGCAGGATCTGATCTCGCAGGGCGAGGCCGCCCGGGGCGACAGCTACCGCGTTGTCCGCGTGTGGCACAACAACGCCAAGATCAACCTCGAAGAGGCATACGCCAAGGCCGAGAAAATCCGTCGCCTTCGTGACTCGTACGCAACCCGCACGGGCGAACTCGACCGTGACATGGGTTTCCTCAAGCAGCAGGAACAGCACCTGGGCGAGCTGCTGACCACGCTCGAAACCGAACGCTCCGAGTTCCAGAGCCAGCTCTGGCAGCTCGATCAGCAGATCGACGCGGTCAGCCGCAACGAGCGTCTGCTCACCATGCTCGAGAAGCGTCAGAAGACGATCGACTCGATCAGCCCCTTCCAAGCCGACAGCCTGGATCAGGTGACCAGCCGCATCGCCAAGATCCGGGCCGAGCAGGAATCACGGATGGCTTCACTTGCCACCCGCAGCTCGGACGAGCGGTACGTCGAGCGTGCCCGCGTCATGATCGACGCCGAGTCCCGGGGCGACGAGGCCTACGAGGTCCAGAGCAACGTCTTTGAGGATCTGGGCCCGATCGGCGAGATCGAGGTGGGCCAGCCCGAGGCCGCTATCGAGATCCCCTCGGTCCGCAGCCGAACCAACTAACTCAGGGGATCCGGCTCTTCGGATCTGACCCGACACCGAACGGGTCACCGACAGGATCAACCCCGCTGCTGGCGGCGCACTCTTACGAGTCGCCGCCGGCTTTGTTTCACGAGAAAGCCCGAAACCGGCTCCCATCGCCCGTCATCGGATATAGTCATGCCTGACTCATGCTCGGAGGGGGGACGGCGGGGATTCGCCGGGGCTTGGCCGAGCGTTCTGTTTAGGTAAGGGAGCGTGGAGCTGCTCGACCGACTTCTCAAGTACTTCAGCCTCGATCTCGGGATCGACCTTGGGACCTGCAACACCCTCGTCGCTGTGCGCGGCCAGGGCATTGTCCTCAACGAACCGAGCGTGGTCGCCGTGCGCAAGGGCACCAACCAGGTGCTCAAGGGCGGACAGGCCGTTGGCTGGTACGCCAAAGAGATGCTCGGTAAAACGCCCGGCTCGATCACCGCCATCCGCCCGCTCAAAGACGGCGTCATCAGCGACTTCGAGATCACCGAGGCGATGCTCGCCTACTTCATCAACAAGGTCCGGGGCAAGTACAACTTCGTGCGCCCGCGCGTGGTGATCAGCGTGCCCAGCGGCATCACCGCCGTCGAAAAGCGAGCTGTCACCGATTCGGCCGACCGCGCCGGCGCCAGCCGAACCTACCTCATCGAAGAACCCATGGCCGCTGCCATCGGCGCGGGCCTGCCCTTTGCCGAGGCCACGGCGAGCATGATCGTCGACATCGGGGGCGGCACGACCGAGGTCGCCATCATGTCGCTGGCCGACATCGCCGTGTGCGAATCCGTCCGCGTCGCCGGCGACGACATGGACGAGGCCATCATCAACTATCTCAAGCGCACCTACAACCTCATGGTTGGTGAGCAGACCTCCGAACGCATCAAGATCGAGATCGGCTCGGCAGCCGAGACCGAGGGCGAAGAGAGCTCGATCGATGTGCGCGGCCGGGACATGATCTCGGGCCTGCCACGCAAGGCGTCGATCAGCGCCGGCGAGATCCGCGAAGCGCTGCAGGAGCCGGTCAACGCCATCATCGACACGGTGGTCCGCACGCTCGAACGGGCCGAGCCCGAACTGGCGGCCGACCTCGTCGAGAACGGGATCACCCTGGCCGGCGGCGGGGCGCTCCTGCGCGGGCTGCCCACGGTGCTTTTCAAGGCCACCGGCCTTTCGGTGCGTGTCGCGGAGGATCCGCTGACCTGTGTCGCGCGAGGGACCGCCATCTTCCTCGAACATCTCGAGGAATGGAAGGAAGTCCTGGAGAACGATCTCGATCTCTAGCGCCGGCCATCGGCATCGGACCAGGAGGCGCCGCGGTGCCCAGACGCGGACTCGTGACAGCCAACCGGGTGCTCGCACTCTCGATCGCGGCCGTGGTTGTCACCACGTTTCTGCCCGCGCGCCTGCTCGGCTGGACGCGCATCCCCGGCCGCATCACCCAGCGCCTGACCTCGCCCCCGTCGGACCTCGTCAAGGTCATGGGCGACTGGCTCGTCAAGGCCGAGCCCGCCGAGCACCCCGAGCCGCTGATCGGCCAGATCGACCAGCTCCGCGCGCTCGTACACAGACTCGAACTGGACAACGCGCGGCTGCGCACACAGGTTGAAGAACTCAGCGGCGTCCGCAGCACACAGAACGAGCCCATGCGACTGCTCACCACGAGTGTGATCGCGGGCACCACCGACCCGACCGGGCGGCTCCTTCGTCTGCGCGCCGGCCGACGCGACGGCATCGAAGCCGGGAGCGTCGCTTCTCTCCGAGGCCAGCACCTGCTGGGCCGAATCGTCAACATCGACGACGCCATGTGCGATGTTCTGCCCATCACCGATCGCAACGCCGAGACAATCACCGTGCAGGTCTACGAGCAGGACGGCAGCAAGACCGAACTCTTCTTCGATCTCACTCCCGTCGGCGATGGCACACTCAAAGGCCCCGGGCGCTATGTCACCGAGGGCCTCGAGCAAACGCCACGATCGGCAAAGATCGGGCAGATTGTGCGCCTCAGTGATGAGAACTGGATCGGGCACGGAGGGCTGATCGTGGGCGAGATCACCGCTGTCGAGCCCTCACCCCAGAGCCCGCTCCGCCCGGTGATCACCGTCAAACCCGTTGTCGATACCCGGCGGGTTTCGAGCGTTGTGGTCCGCGTGCCCGGGAGCGCATCATGAGCTGGGGTGTGTACGCGGTGGCGCTCTGGCTGCTCATCGGGCTCGAGGTCGGGCTGCGCGGCGTGCTGCGCGTTGGCGACACGGGCGTCGCGCCCAGCTTCGTTTTGCCGCTGGTCGTCTTTGTCGGTTTGTATGCGCGCACGCGCGTCACGACGACAGCCGCCCTCGTCGCAGGGCTCCTCATCGATCTCACCTCACCCGTCACGCTCCAGGGCGGCGGCACCGCGATCATCCTTGGGCCAAACGCCCTAGGTCTGGTTCTGGCAAGTCAACTTGTGCTGGGCGCACGCGGGCTGGTGTTCCTCAACTCACCTGTCACGCTCATCGTGCTCACACCTCTGGCGGGCATGGTGTGGCAGATCGTCGTCACCGCCGCCTTCGGCGCTCGCGAGTTCTACGACCCCATCGGGTTTCACGCGGGAAGCCAGCTCACGCAGCGGCTGTTTATCGCCGCGTACTCGGCAGTCCCTGCGCTCGTGCTCTGGTGGCCCCTGCGCAGCATCAGCACACTCTTCGGCTTCGATGCCCCACACACCGGGCGTTACACCATGGGTCGCAGATGACTCGCTCCCTCTCCCATTTGGGGTGAGGGCTGGGGTGAGGGAGTGCCGCTCAACACAATCGGCAACTCATCACTTGCTTGCGTGAGCGGCTCGTTCACACGGAACGCAGCATGTCCATTGTGATCTGCTCACTCGACTCGACCACAAGATCCGCCCGACTCATCTCAGCTGCGCTCACAGAGTGGCACACCCCCACCACCTTCAAGCCCGCGCTCTTGGCGGCCGTCAGCCCCGTCGGTGTGTCCTCGATCGTCACGCAATTGGCCGGGGCAACGCCGAGTTTCTCCGCGGTCATGCGGTAGCCCGCCGGGTCCGGCTTGGCCTGCTCCACATCGTCGGCGGTCACGATATGGCGGAACAGATCGAGAAGCTCAAACCGCTCCAGTATCCGCTCGATCTCGATCCTGGCGGCGCCGGAGCAGACCGCGATCGGCAACGCCTGAGCTGATTCGCGGATCAGCCTGATCGTGCCGGGGAACGCTTTCACCTCGCCCCGGTCGATCATCTCCAGCACGAAACTCTGCTTGGTGGACACAATCTCCGCCAGCCGTTCCGGCACCAGAACCAGCCCGCCCATCTCGGCGATCACGCGGAACGTGTCCCGATCATCCAGTCCGATGATCCGGGTCATGTAGTCATCGTGCGTGAACGGCACACCCAGCATCTGGGCCACCCGGGTGATCGCCCGCTCGTGCACGGGCTCGGAATCGGCGATCACGCCGTCAAAATCGAAGATCAGGGCTTCCATGCAGGCCACTCTACCGGCTCCCAGAGCGGGGCGGGGACGTACACTCTCGGCATGCACGTGTACCTCTTTGACGACGGCAAGGGCAAGCTCGCACCTCTCACAGATCTGAGGCCCGCCTTCGCCGTCCGCACGGGCGCAGCAACAACGATCGAACGCATCGATCAGATGCTGGGCGATGACGACGAGCTCGCCGGCCTCTTCGTGCCCGACCACCTCAAAGCCATCGTCGAGGAGGCCTACGAGCTTCCCGTCAACGAGGAACTCACGGGCATCGATTCGGTCCTGCTCATCAACGGCCGCTGCCCACTCCCGCCGGGCGATCTCTCCAAGATCAAGCCCGGCACAATCCTCGTCGAGCATCACGGCGACAAGGACACCGAACCCGCGGTCGTCCTGGCCTGCGTCAAGCCCGACGTTGCCGCGACCATCATCCGCGGCGATGTCCCGACCTCGGGCATCACCGCAACCAAAGAGCACCTGCTCCTTCGCCGACCCTGGGATATCCGTAGATTCCGCGATGTCTCGATCAAGCACGACCTGGCGCGGCTCATCCAGATCCCGGGCTCGGGCCTGCCCGCGGGCACTCTGCAGCGCGGCTCGCACCCCGTTGTCATCCGCTCGGGCGCCGACGTCTGGCCCGGCGTCACGTTCGATACTACCAACGGCCCCGTGGTCATCGCCGCCGGCGCAACCATCCGCCCGGGCGGCATTATCGTCGGCCCGACCTACATCGGTGAGGACTCAACCATCCTCGATCATGCGCTCATCAAAGCGCACACCGCCATCGGCCCACGCTGTAAAATCGCGGGCGAGGTCGGCGGCACCATCTTCCAGGGCCTTGCCAACAAAGCCCATGAGGGACACCTGGGCGACTCGTGGGTCGGCGAATGGGTCAACTTCGGCGCGGGCACCAACAACTCAAACCTGCTCAACACCTACGCCGAGGTTATCGCCAAAGCGACTTCCAACGGCTCGCACGAGCGCACGGGCCAGACCTTCCTCGGCTCGATCGTGGGCGACCACGTCAAGTTCGCGATCTCAACACGCATCATGACCGGGGCTGTCATCCACACCGGCGCGATGTGGGCCGCCACCCCGCCCGTCGTTGGCTGCATCGACCCCTTCACCTGGGCGACCGACGCGGGCATCTCCGCCTTCCGCCTGCCCCGCTTCATGGACACAGCCAAGGTCGTCATGGCCCGCCGCGGCGTCGAACCGAGCGAGGCGTATCTCGAGCGGGTCAGGCATCTGCACGAGACAGCGTCGTGCGGCTGAGTTCGCTCAGCAGACTTTTCGAGCGACTCTTTCTGACGGGTATGCTCCTCGCCATTGTGTGCTTGATGATGGCAATTGCATATGCACTTGGTAACAGTGCCCTCACTTGGGATCTGCGTTTAAGATGGGTAGTAATTGCGATCACTGCAATCCTGGGTGCATACTTCACATTGATGCACTACGGCGCTGTCTATCACAATATGACAAACAAGTCAGATCACCACGTCTCATTCGTATTTCCGATTGGTGGCTGCTCACTGGCTGCCCTCTCAATACTTTTGCCTTGGGCCGACGTTGAGAAACGCAACGTGTACGCTTGGCTCTTCGCGTTTCTCGATCCAGCGATGTTTACTCATACATTCGGAGCGTTGTACCTCCTGATCGCTCCATACAAAGAAACCAAGAAGTAAAGTATGCCCCCCACCCTCTACATCATCGACGGCTACGCCCAGTTCTTCCGCGCCTACCACGCGATCCGCACGCCCATGACCAGCCCCGTCACGGGCGAGCCCACGAACATGACGTTCGGCTTCGTGGGCATGCTGCTCAAGCTCCTCCGCGGGCAGGAAGCACGCATGCAGGACGTGGGCGGCCCGCCGACCTACGCAGCCGTCGCGCTCGACGTCTCGGGCGACCGGGGCACGTTCCGTAGCCAGCTCTACTCCGAGTACAAAGCCAACCGCGATGCGCCGCCCGAAGACCTGCGCCCGCAGGTCGACCGGTGCCTTGCGATGCTGGGTGAGCTTGGCATGCCCGTCATCGGGAGCGAGGGCTACGAGGCCGACGACGTCATCGCCGCGATCGCCGAGCGGATGAAGAAGGAACACCCGGACATGCTCGTCCGCGTGATCAGCAAGGACAAGGACCTCAAGCAGCTCCTCGAGCCGGGCCAATTCGAGATCTACGACATCCACCACGACACGGTGATCGATGTGGATGCGCTCAAGGCCGACACGGGTCTCACGCCCGAGCAGGTCGTCGACATGCTTACGCTCATGGGCGACACCGCCGACAATGTGCCGGGCGTGCCGGGTGTCGGACCCAAAACCGCGGCCCAGCTTCTCGTCGAGTTCGGCACACTCGACGCTGTCCTCGCCGAGGCGCAGGACGAAACCAAGCCGAAGAAAGACTGGATCATCAAGGGCAAGCGCCGCGAGAACATCGCCGCCGCCGCCGGCATGCTCCCGCTCTCCAAAGACCTCGTCACCCTCCGCGCCGATACGCCCATCGACTTCGACCTCGAAGCCTGCAAGCTCAGCAAGCTCCAGCCGAAGAAAATCGAACCGATCATCCGCGAACTCGGCTTCAACCGCCTGCTCGACGAGGTCAAAGCCCTCACCGGCGGCGGACCCGAGCCCGCAGCCCACACCCAAACCAA
>CAXBOF010000095.1:0-6782 GCA_963977205.1 uncultured Phycisphaera sp.
AACATCTCCTCGGCGGGCAGGTCGGCGTTCTGCTCTGGCGTGTAGAGATCGGGGAAGAGTGAGTCGAGCTGATCGCGCCCGTGCATGACGGCATAGACCGCTCCATCGTGCTGATCGATCGCCACACAATTGCGCAAGCCGGTCGCGTAGCGCACGCCGTCGCGTGTGTGCTGCTGATTGGGCTTGTCGGCGTCGTACACCCAGATCCCGCCGGCGTACTCGAGGATGGGGCAGGGTTCCATGCCGGGCGAGCCGGGCGTGCGCATCTTGATCTGGCACGCGTTGGCCGGTGCGCCGCAGTTGATATAGAGCTTGCCGTCGTCACCGATATCGATCGACTTGGCCGCGTGCTGACCTTCTTCCGCGAAGCCGAGAACGATCACTTCGGGGTCGCCCACCGGCGTCAGCGAATCCTCGGGCAGCTCGAAGCGCACGACGCGGAAATCCTCGCCGAAGTACAGCCAGTTCTCGTCGAGCGCGATGCCCGTGCCCTGCACCTTGCCCGCGTACTCAACGGTCTCGTACGAGCCGTCGCCGTCGGCATCGCGGAGACAGGCGATGCCAAAGCCGTTCTGGCGCTGGCGCAGCGCGACGTAGATGTCGCCGTTGTTCCGAACGACCATGTGCCTGGCCGAACCGACGCCCTCATGAATGACAGTCGCGGTAAAGCCCTCGGGCACCGTGATCCCGGTATTCTCGCCGGGCTGGCATCCCACGGCCGCGGCGGCAAGGAGCAGTGTTGTTGCGAACATGCGCATCTCCATTCTTCTCTCAAAGTCGTTCAGGGCAGCGGCGTGAGCCAGGGCTCGGGCACCTTGGTGTGCGAGCCCGTGCTGGTATCGAAACGGACGAAACTGTAAACCGGTTTAGTGCTGGCGTGATAGTACCCGAGGCGCGCCGGCACATGATTCGCATCACGGAAGTCGATCGTCGAGATCGTGCGCGTCGGCGGCGGGGCGGTCCCTGTCACCGGGGCTGCCTCTGAATCCACGTACCAGGCAATTTCACTGGGCCTTCGGATGTTCCACAGCGGGATGTGCACGACCTCGGCATCGAAGTCGGCGCGCTCTCCCGGCCTGCCCGTCAGGCCCGTCACGCTCACGGCATAGGTCCGTGTCATGCTCCCGCCGTGCTCGCGATTGCCCGATGGGCAGACGAGCACCGACCGTTCCGAGTAGCTCTCAGAATCCGCATCCGACTGCACGACGAGCGCCCAGAACGGCACGCGTCCCCACGGCACACCGAGCGCCGGCGACCAGCCACCGTTGGCATCGGCGTACATCACGCTCGATGTCGCGATCTGGCGCAGATTCGAGAAGCACTTGACCTGCTCAGCGGTCTTGCGTGCCGAGTTGAGTGTCGGCAGCAGAATACCGATCAGAAGCGCGATGATCGCGATGACCACCAAGAGCTCGATCAGTGTAAAGGCGCGTGAAATCACGCCCTCATGGTAGCAGGGGCGGGATTAATCCCACGGATTCGTCACATGACAGGCTCGGCCGGTCTTGACGACATAATCCTGGTGGTATTCCTCGGCCGGCCAGAAGGTCGCGGCCTTCTCCACCTCGGTCACGATCGGCCTGCGGTACTTGCCCGCATCCGTCAGTTCCTTGATGTACGCCTTGGCCTTCTCCTGCTGCTCATCGCTCGTGTAATAGATCCCCGAGCGGTACTGATCGCCCACATCCGGCCCCTGGCGATTGAGCTGCGTGGGATCGTGCATCACAAAGAACGCGCGGAGCAATTCCTCGTAGCTGATCTTGGAGGGATCGAAAACAACCTTGACCGCCTCGGCGTGCCCGGTGTCCTCGTAGCAGATTTCCTTGTACGTCGGGTCGTCGGTCCTGCCCTGCATGTAGCCGCTGATGGCATCGATGACGCCCTCGCCCTTCTGAAAGTAGTGCTCGACTCCCCAGAAGCACCCGCCCGCAAAGTACGCGGTCTCTTTCTGAACCGCGGGCGTAGCGTCCACATTGGTGTGCTGCTCGGGCAGGTCGGCGCCCTTCTCGGTAAAGACGAGCGATGCCGAATTCAGGCAGTGACGTTCGCCCGTCGGCTTGGGACCATCGTCGAAGACATGCCCAAGATGTGCGCCACACCGGGCGCAGTCGATCTCGGTCCGCACCATGCCAAAGCTGTTGTCCGCATGGCGGGCCACATGCTCCGGGTCAAACTCTCGATAAAAGCTGGGCCAGCCGGTGCCCGAGGTGAACTTGTGCTCACTGGAGAACAACGGCAAGCCGCACACCACGCACGAGTACACGCCCTCTTTCTTGTTGTCGAGCAGTGTGCCACAGAACGCGGCCTCGGTGCCCGCCTTCTGCGTGATGCGGTAGGTCTCTTCATCGAGACCGCTGGCAAGCTCGGCCACGCGGTCGCTCGAGAGCGGGGTGATGTCGTATCCAGACTTTGACTTGCGCTGCACAGCGGCCTCCTGACCGGTCTCGGGCTGATGACTCACCTGACTCACAGCGTATGGGGCCTCCTGGACAATGAGAAACGCCAGGAACCCGCTGGCGATGAGAACGCCCAGCACGAACAGACCGACAACCTTGGTATTCATACCTATCTATCCTTCCCCCGAGCCCGGTTATTCCGGCTGCCCGACAAGTCTCTGTTCGGGTCAATTCGTGTCAAGGATTCAGAGTCGCCAAGGCACGACGACAGCCGGCAAAGTTCTCTACACTGCGCCCACCGGCACGCCCTCAGTTCAGGTCTTTCGGACGTGCCCGCCCTGAAGGAGCTTCCATGACCACTGTCAACGCACTTGCAGCCCAATCCGCCGGCGGCCCCCTCGAGCCGTTCACTTATGAGCTCGGCGAGCTTGGCGCCCACGACGTGGATATCGCCGTCGAGTCCTGCGGCATCTGCCACTCGGATCTGAGCATGCTCGACAACGACTGGGGCATGTCCCAGTACCCATTCGTGCCGGGACACGAGATCATCGGCAGCGTCAAAGCGGTGGGGGCGCACGTCTCGAACCTCAAGCCGGGCGACCGCGTGGGCGTGGGCTGGCACTCGGGCTACTGCATGGACTGCACGAGCTGCATGTCGGGTGATCACAACCTCTGCGCGAGCGCAGCCGGTGTCATCGTCGGGCGTCACGGCGGATTCGCCGACATCGTCCGCGCTCAGGCCGCCAGCGCCATCAAGCTCCCGGCCAAACTCAACGCCAAGACCGCCGGCCCGCTGCTCTGCGGCGGGATCACCGTTTTCAACCCCTTTGTCCAGTACGACCTGTCGCCCACCGCAAATGTCGGCGTCGTCGGCATCGGTGGGCTCGGGCACATGGCGCTCAAGTTCGCCAGCGCCTGGGGCTGCCACGTCACCGCCTTTACATCGAGCGAATCCAAAGTCGCCGAGGCCAAAGCAATGGGCGCGCACGACACGATCAATTCGCGCAGCTCCGAGGAGCTCGAAAAGAACGCCGGCCGGTTCGATCTGATTATCTCGACCGTGAATGTGTCCCTGGACTGGAACGCCTACATCGGCACGCTTAAGCAACCATGCTCGAATTTGCCGCCCGCCACGGCATCGAGCCCAAGACCGAACACTTTGCGATGAATAAGGCCAACGAGGCGCTGGATCACCTCCGCCAGGGCAACGCCCGCTACCGCATCGTGCTGGATCGCTAAGCGCGTATTCTCAGGCCTGTATACCGCTCAACCGGGATTTTGTAGAGTGCCGCGACAAGCCTCAACGTGAAATCCCAATGAAATCGGCAAGCCATCAACCGCGGTCCATCCCGGCCCGCGAACATTCAAGTTGTCCAGAGCCAGCTATAGTTGGACCGGGTGAATTTGGGTTCCATCACTCCCGCTACGGCAGAAGGGTCAAACTCAGATGAGCGCTGAATTCAGTCAAGCATCGTCTGGGGGAGGTATGCGGTCATCCTCGATCGCGGGCCTTGGGCACTATCTCCCCCATGAAACGATCTCAAACCGTGATCTTGAAACACTCGTCGACACCAGTGACCAGTGGATCACCACCCGTACGGGCATTCAGAGCAGGCACAGGGCCGCGGTCTCGGAAGCCACCAGCGACCTTGCGATCGAGGCATCACGGCGAGCGCTCGCCGACGCGGAACTCGAAGCCGAAACGATCGATCTGATTCTGCTGGCCACCGCCACGCCCGACGCGCCCGTGCCCTCGACAGCGAGCCTCGTGCAGGATGCGCTGGGAATCTACAACGCGGGGGCGATGGATCTCAACGCGGGCTGCTCGGGGTTCCTCTACGGCCTGCACACCGCCGACGCCTTCATCCGCGCCGGGGCCGCCAAACGCGTCCTGCTCGTCGGCTCCGAAACACTGACACGCGTCACCGATTACACCGACCGCCGCACGTGCGTCCTCTTCGGCGACGGGGCCGGCGCGTGCGTGATCTCGGACGAGGGCCAGATGAAGCTGCTCTACTCCGGCATCGGTTCCGATGGCTCACAGGCGGACCTCATCTGCATCCCCGCTGGCGGGAGCCGATTCCCCGCATCCGCCGAGACGATCGCCTCGCACCAGCACTATCTCCAGCTCGACGGCGGCCGCGTCTTCAAGCAAGCGGTTCGGCGCATGGTCCAGGCCGCCAAAGACGGCCTCGAAGCCACCGGGCTTGACGCCTCTGACATCTCGTGGGTCATCCCGCATCAGGCTAACGCCCGTATCCTCACGGCCGTCGGCGAACAGATCGGCATCGCGATCCCGAAGGTCGTCATCGACGTCGCACAGACCGGCAACACCTCGGCCGCCAGCGTGCCCATCGCTCTCGACCGCGCCCGCGAAACGGGGCAATTCGAGCGAGGCCAATTGATCATGCTCCTTGCGTTCGGGGCCGGCCTGACCTGGGCCTGCCAGATCCTGCGCTACGACGGTCCGAGCTCGATCTAAATCTCGTCCGCAACTGCGGCTCAAAAATGCCCCTCACCTGTACACGTAGGAGAGGGGCAAGAGTAAAGAGATGCGCTTGATGCGGTGCGATCAGTTCGGATTCAACCTCGGCGCCGGCGTGACGTGATGACCCCCCCCGCCGCGAGTAGCGCGAGCGAGCCCGGTGCCGGGACCGTGGTGCCGTTGATCGAGTACTTGAATACCTTGCTGTTGTAGCTACCTGAGAAGTCTTCCCATTGCCAACCGGATGTCCCGTACCGATAGAGGGATGCGGCATCATCATCGATGGTCCATCCCGCCGTCGACGTCTCGGCGTCGGAGGCGACAGTCTCCCAGCCCGTGTACCGCCCCGTTGTGTTGTAAACACCAAACCAATACGTGGTATTCGGATCGAGTGCGATCCCTAGGGTCGAGTCAAAGCTCACGTTGACGGTCCCCCCGCCATCAGCGATAGTCGGCGTCGTGTCGAAGGTGGCGACCAGCGATCCAGGGCTCACGCCGTCGTGCTCATAAATGTAAGCCTCGTATGTCGCCACGCCGTACCCGCTTGCGTTACGAAGTCTTGCTGTCGCAGTCAGAACAACCGACGCGTCAGCCCCGGTGACGAACTGGCTTGCGTATATGGGATTGTACGTTTGGTTACTGGTGGAACTGGTCGCCGTGAAGGTGCTGCTCGAACCCATATTGCTTACCAACAAATCCGCAGACGCAGCCGATGCGAGTGAAGCGCCCGCCACCGCGGCGAGGACAAGGGTTGACTTCGAATTCATGATGCTCTCCTTCTCATTCCAATGTGCGAACGGGGAAACAATCCGGCCCGCTAACCACACTGCGAGAGCCGCTCCCTGCGCGCTCCATGAATGAGAGCAAAATGGTCATGATCCGCCCTGTGGGATCCTTAGGGGCGTTCAGGCTCGTCCGCTTCCCACTTGTCCGCTACATCGGACATGCCCCGGGCCCGGTAGTGCGACACCACCTGCCCGACGGTTCTTTGGGTCAATGGGTGGGCATTTCCCAGCTGATCGCGCAGACTCGCCACGGCTTCCAGAAACAAGGGTTCTGCCAGCTCATGCCTGCCCTGCACGTCATAAACATCTGCCAGTTGCAATTCGAGACGGGTGGAGCGGTGGGTGATCCCAGATATGTCAAACAGTCTCTCGCGCCGCCTGCTGGCGGCGTTTCTCATTGCCCAGTAATGGGGTCATCTAGCTAATTGGCCTTGGTGCCCTCCAATCTGCCCTCACTGGGGTGGGCCAGGAGTTTGTGCGCCTCCCGGATGATGTCCGATGTGTCCGGCTTTCTGGGGTGGTCTGCCTCCTAAAACACTTGTATTGCAGGCGTTTATAGGTGTCCGCCTGTGCAGGGCCGGACATCGTGGCGGGGGTGTTAAGTTGGGCAAAGAACGATCTGTGTGGGAGGTGGCTGAGGGTATTGCTACTACCTTTATGTGCGTTGCGATGACGGCCAGAGTCCGAATGCTTGAGCACGCCTCGCCTCTTATCCGCCTGCTCGGACAGCGGGATGCCATGCACCACGACGCATCCTTGCTCGAACGGGAGCTGGCCGTTTTCAGATCCCAGAGGGAGCGAAAGCCTGCCCACCAACGGCCGCACTTCTCTCCTGCCGAGCGAGCGCAGATCCTCGAGGTCATGAAGCTCCGTGGATGGTCTGCCAAGGAAGCCGGGGCACGCTTCATCGTTCATCCCAACACGATCCGCAACTGGCAGAAGGCTGTGCGTGACAAGCTCCGAGCAGAGCAGATGCTCGGAGTTCCGCCGTGGAACCGTCTGCACGACGGTATCCGCAGACTGATCCTCGAGATCCGAGAAGCGTTCCCGGAGCCGGAGTTCGGGACAAGGACGATCGCGCGGCACATCATGCGAGCTGGGATTCGTGTGAGCCGG
>CAXBOF010000096.1:0-6716 GCA_963977205.1 uncultured Phycisphaera sp.
CGATGCCTATACGAGATACTCTAACCGATGTCGTGCCGGAGCACCCGGCCCTTCAGTGGCTGATCTGGGCGGGTGTTTTCGTCTTGCTCTTTGCCGGCCTGATCTGGCTCGGCTGGTACTTTTTTGGGCGCGAGAAACAGTACACCCGCCTCCAACTCCGCATCCGCGGCGCGATCATCCTCGTCTCGTTATTCCTGACTGTGCTCGGGCTTGTCATCGGGCTGCCTGTCGGCTCCGAACTCAAGAATAGCCTCATCGGGCTTTTCGGTCTGAGTATCGCGGCCCTGATCACGCTGGGCTCGACAACGATCTTCGCCAACTTCATGGCGGGCGTCATGATGTACCACGTCCGCTCGTTCAGGCCGGGCGATTACATCCGCGTCAAAGACCACTCAGGTCGCGTCACCGCCAAGGGCGTTTTCCACGTCGAGATCCAGACCGAAGACCGCGACCTGATCACGCTGCCCAACGCCTACCTCATCACCAACCCCGTCCGCGTCGTGCCGCTGGAGCGCACGATCATCTCCTGCGAAGTCGGTCTCGGGTACGACACGCCCAACTCCCGCGTCAAAGAGCTTCTGCTCCAGGCGATCGAGGAATCCGGCCTCGGCGACGGCTTCGTGCAGGTGAGACACCTGGGCGATTTCTCCATCACCTATCGCGCCTGCGGCCTGCTCGAAGACACCAAGAAACTCGTTTCCACCCGCACCGTTCTGCGCACAAACGTGCTCAACTCGCTGCACCACGGCGGGGTCGAGATTCTCTCACCCGACTACATCAGCCACCGCCAGGCTTCAGACAAGGTCATCCCCGAGCGTGTGCGCCAGAAGAAGGAAGAGGCCAAGGCCTCGCCCGAGGAGATCATCTTCGACAAGGCCGACGACGCCGAGCGGCTCGAACGCGTCAAGGAAACGCTCTCGGAAACCAAGGCCAATATCAGGGCGCTCGAAGAACAGATCGGCGAATGCACAGGCGAAGACAAGGACGAGCAGTGCGCGAAAATCAAGCGTGATATCGAGCACCAGCAGAAGCTGGCGGAATACCTGACGAGCCGAATCGCGCGGATGGAAAGTTAAGATACATCTGTGAGTGGGTAATTTAGTGGACGACGCGACGCAAAAATCGTGGGACAACTTTTTAGATCCAACCGTGTTGCGAAAGCAATTAATTGCTGCTTCGGTTTATCTTGCCGTTTTTGAGTTGCTAAAAGATGTGCTGGTTGACCGCATTGGGGCATTCTTTGCAAATCAATACGATGAATCGGGTTGGGTAGCATCGCCAGAATACAAAGATGAGGTATTGAGTCGTAACATGAGTGCGTTGTATGCCAGTTTGGACTGGCTCCGCAATATGGAGGCAATATCAGAACAAGATATTGAGGTGTTCGGCAAAATAAAAGCTCTTCGAAATCGCATTGCTCACAATTTGTTCGAGGTTCTTGCGTCGGTCGGCTTGCCGCCCGAAGTAGAAGATTGTTATATAGAGATGCGGCATCTGATACGCAAAGTAGAGCTATGGTGGATATTGAATGTTGAAGTAGATATTAATCCAGATCTTGTTGACAAAGAAGTTGCGGCTGAAACGGTTGCGTCAGGAACAGAAATAGGTGTGGCGCTATTAGGTGATATCGCTTTTGGAGACGGGCAAATCTCAGAGAGTGTATATGAGCATTTTCGAAAAGCGTTTGTCGACACATAATTACCAATATTGACGAACATCGATAATTCCCGGCTTGTCGCACGTGCTGGCACCTAGAGGTGTGGTGAGAGTGGAGTCGGTGTGTCTTATGGCTCGAGCAGCGGGTATCCCATGACGAGCGCGGTGGGGTAGGCGGGGTAGGCGATTTTGACGCGGTAGCCATGAAACTCGCCGAGCGGGTGCCCGATCATCGAGAAGAATGTTTCCATGAGCTGCCGGTATCGCGGGATCTCGGGTGCTGGTGGCGGGACGGTACTCACGCCCAGGTCCTTGATGCGCTCGTTGAATGGGAGCTGCTGTCCGTCCTTGGAGTAGGCGTAGCCGCCCACGTTGCTGTGGAGCGAGATCTCGGGGCGGTGCGTGAAGGGAAGCGACTCGTGGAAGAACATATCGATATTCATGAGTTCGGCGGGGACTTCACAACGGGCCGAGTGCGTGCCGTAGGAGTTCTCCGGCGTGCGATAGATCGGCAGGTCCTTCTGCACCATCCCGACGAGGCAGGTCAGGGCGCCGGTGTTGCCGATCTCGCCCTCGGGCAGGACATAGCGGATCTCGCGCGTGGTCTTGACGCGTTGGAGTTCCGGTATTGGCTGTGAGCAGAATTCTTTGAGCAGCGGCGGGGCGCTCGTGGGGCCGGAGCGATCGAGCGGGTACCACGGGCTCTCGGGCATCTCCGAGCCGTCGTCGTTGCTGGAATCGCGCTTGGCCATGGTCCATGTGACGTCCGGGCGGAGCCTGCGGAAATCGATGAAGCCGCTGATGGTGGCGAAGTTCATGTACCCGGGTTTGTCTCCCGGGATGACGGCCGCCATCTTGACGATCGCGCGTGCCTGCGCACCCCAGACATAGCTGGCGCCCTGGAACAGGAGTTTGCGGTGCTGCTCGTCGCGCTGCTGGCGCCGGGCCTCGTCGAGTTCGGAGCCCATCATCTCGAGCGTGGCGCGGTCGCCGGTGTGCGTGCGGATGAGGGCCTCGTACGCGCCGATCGCGTCCTCGGCCCGTGAGAGTGCATCCGAGTTGGCGTGCGCTTTGGCTGCGGCCCGCATGAAGATGCGGACGCCCGATGCGCCCGGCACGAGGTCCAGAGCCGTGGCGGCGTCCTCGGCCTGGATGATCCGCGAAACCTTCCACGCCAGGTTCTTATTGAGGCCGACTTCCTTGACGATCGACTGCGGCGTGGAGGGGTCGGCGCCCACCGATCGCAAGACCTCCGCGAAGGCATCCTGCAGCGTCCGCGCAACCTCGCGGGCCTCGACTGCGAATTGGGGCGGCGGCGCTTTCACTTGTGTCATCCCGGGCTCGGTCCGCAGCGATTGCTGTGAGCCCGGAAAGGCTACCCGAGTTGGACGCTCCGGTTCGGTCATGGGCTGAATGTACCCGGAATTGATCGCACGATCAATCGCAAAAATATTTTCACAAACCTATTGCGTCATCTAAACCAAGCCATTACGTTGGCTTGCAGACCGGAGTTGAAGCTCTGGGTTATCAAAGGGAAGGGAATTCAAGACATGACACGTACAGCCGCGATCGTCTGCGCCGCCGCAGGTTTTGCTTCCATCGCCGGGGCCCAGGTCACGGGCATCGGTCCGTTCACGGGCGATGGCTATGAGGGCTTCGAGGGCATCGCTCCTCCCGGATCGGTGCCCGGGCCGGTCGACATCTTCTCGGGTGATGCCACCGTCAACGATTCGTTCGCCGGCATCTTGGTGATCGCCTCGAACCTCGTCAGCTTCGTCACCAACGAAGAGATCTTCCCCTACAACGGCAACCTGATGGGCCTCTCCGTCACGGGCTTCACCGAGTTCACCTTTGACACGCCCGCGACCGATTTCGGCGGCTACTTCGGCACTGCCGACAATCTTTCCAATGGCACGATCTCGTTCTACGACGAGAGCAACGCGCTGATCGAGACGGTTTCGATGGAGTTGCCTCTCAACGACTGGCAGTGGTGGGGCTGGAGCAGCTCGACGCCCTTCTCGCGCGTCTCGATCGCCGGCAACGTGAATCCCGGCACGCCGATCGTGTTCGATGATCTGCGCGTGAACTACGTCCCCGCGCCGGCTGGCTCGGCGGTCCTCGCCCTGGGCGGCGTGATCGCACTGCGCCGCCGCCGCTCGAACTGATCACAACCACTCTTATCGAAAAGCTTCCTCCACACTCATCATGGCGTGCGCCGCGGCGCACCTGAGGACAGAGATATGACACAGCACATCAGAAACGCAATCGCGGCGGCCACGCTGGCCGCTCTCGCCGGTGTCGCCAGCGCCGACGTTCAGATCTACGCGACCAACAACCTCGCCCCGACAGCCGACGGCTCGGACACACTCATCGTCTTCGATGCGTCAAACCCCTCGGGGTACACAACCATCGGCACGCTGGGGGTCTCCAACATCGGCTTCGGCGGGCTCGACTTCGACGCCAGCGGCAACATGTTCGGCTACGCCTCGTTCATCAAGAACACGGGCGGCGCAGCAGCCGGCCTCTACTCGATCAACCCCGACACCGGCGCGGCCACGCCCATCGGTTCGAGTGTCCAGAGCCTCCAGGACATCGCCTATAACCCGACCAACAACACGCTCTACGGCATCAACTCGCGATTCCAGGCCGAGTCCAGGCTCTACAGCATCGACATGAACACGGGCGATGTCTCGGACCTCGGCATTATCGCCGGTCTGCCCGCGACGCATCACCTCGGCGGCTTCGGCATCGATTCACAGGGCAACTTCTTCGTGCAGGACTTTGTCACCGATTCGATTCTCGTCGGCGATGGGCTGAACTTCTCGCACATGTACGACATGGGCATCGACACCAACTACAGCCAAGGTCTGACCATCGACTGGTCCAATGGCGACACGGGCTACCACGGCGCGGTCGGCCAGGGCGTGTTCCCGGATTACTTCAGCACCATCAATACGTTCGCGACCGATGGTTCGGGCTACAACGCGATGGGGCCGAACTTTGGGCCAAACGATATGGACGGCTTGCCGCCCGTCGAGCCGGGAGATCTGGCGATCCGTCCGATCCCTGCGCCGGCCAGCAGTTTGGCGCTCCTGGGCGCATCGTGCATGCTGACCCGCCGCCGCCGATAACCGGCGGACTTTTTTAGAATCAGTCTCTCTCACACTCCACGAAACGCCGACCGGGGCCGCACACAGCCCCGGTCGGCGGTGTTTTTGCGTTGTTTTTCAAACTAAGCCCGATTTCATGCAGTGTTCATTGGGGAGTCACGCGGGGGCCTGAATATCTCATTGTCGAACCCGTGGCCGCCGGTGAGCAACGGGAGGACATCAAGGAGATTTACAATGGCTGCATTCTCAAACACCAACGATACCACAAGTACCAAAGGCAAAGACAAGGATAGCGACTACTCGCTGCGTGAAGGCATGAGCGAGATCCGCAAGGACGCTGCGATGGTCAGGGATGACCTTGGCACGCTGAAGTCTGACGCCACGCAGATGGCGGCTCATTCAACGCAGGAAGCGATCGAGGCCGTCCGCCAGGGCGCTCAGTCGGCAAGCGAGATGGCTCGCTCGGTTGGCGAGTCCGCCAAGCAATGCCACGGGGCACTGGCCGACAAGGTCGCGCAGCGTCCGACCGCTTCGATCCTCATGGCTGTGGGCGTCGGCGTGATCGCCGGTCGTCTGCTGGCGGCAAGGCGCTAAGCGGTGATGTTCTTCGGACGCATTCAGCAGCTCCTCGAAGGAGGAGGCGAGCTCTTCCGGGCCGAGGCCGAGCTGGCGGGCAAGCGCATCAAGATGGCGCTCGTCAGCTCGGCTGTCATGCTCGGAGGCGTGCTCGTCCTCGGGATCGGGATCGCGGTGGCCCTTACGGGCCTGACGATCGAGATCGCCGAGGGATGGGGCTGGCCATTGGCGCTCGGGTCGGTTGGCAGTGCGCTGGCGGTAGTGGGTATCGGCCTGTGGACGTTCGCCAACGCGAAGAGCGCCGGGGCCAGCTCCGTGGTGAGCATGGAAGCGCCCAAAGAAGAGGCTGAGATATCGGCACCCAAGCAGGATGCCGAGGAGGCCAAGGAAAAAATGAAAGATGCAGTCACACCAGACAACGACACATCCACGGATGGCGATTCGCTCACGGACGAGCTTGAGCATCTCAAGAAAACGGCGGTGGATGTTGCCACTAAGAATCCGATGATTGTTGGGAGTGCGGCTCTTCTGGCGGTTTCGCTCTTCGGTCCGGGCCGAACGATCAAGCTGGTTAGCCGAGCCGTCGCAGCGGCGGGACTGGCGGCCTCTGCAATGGACGCGCTCTCGGGCGACAAGGACAAACCAAACCCGGACGAAGACACGTCTCCGGATGGGCCTCAGTCTGATCGGAAGAGGAGCCATCAGCCGAGGCCCCGGAGCTTTGACGCTCGAAAGCCGCTGACGCCGCCGCGGAACGGCCTCTAAAACCCGGCAAAACTGAATTCGAATATGTGAATAAGAGATCGCCAGTACGTCTTTGCGTGCTGGCGATCGTCTCCATTCAACGGTGCGGGAGGGATTCGAACCCCCGATGACCCGAAGGCCATACCGGATTTCAAGTCCGGCGCGTTCAACCGCTCTGCCACCGCACCCTTCGCCGGGCCATTGGGCCCGCGGGCCAGAGTCTATGTCACCAAATCAGCCGGATCATCACTCCTCATCCGGCCCCTGCTTTTCGGGCTTCTCCGACTTCTTGGGCATGAAGGCCTCGAGCCCCTCGATCGATCTGACGTGCAGGTCCCGCTGAGGGAAGGCGATCTCGATACCCGCCTTGCGGAATTCTTTGATGATCGTCGTGTGCATCTCGTGGCGGATAGAGACAAGGTGCTCGATGCTGGGGATGTACACACGCAACTCGTAATCGAGCGTGCTGTCTCCGAAGCTCTTGAAGAGTACCTGGGGTTTGGGATCTTCGAGCACGACCTTATTTTTTCCCGCGATCTTGTACAGCAGCTTCTCGACCTTATCGATATCTGCCTCGTAGCTCACGCCAACGGGGATCGTAATGCGAAGCGTGGTATCTGAGAGTGTCCA
>CAXBOF010000097.1:0-6703 GCA_963977205.1 uncultured Phycisphaera sp.
AGACGTAGGGCGTCGAGAGCGTGCCGGTTTTGAAGATCTGGTAGTGGACGCTGCCCAGCGGGTCGACGCCGATGATTTTGGTTTTGGCGTTCTTCTTCTTGAAGAAGCGTCCGATGCCGCTGGCCGTGCCGCCCGTGCCCGTGCCGATGACAATCGCGTCGACCTGTCCGCCGTCGGTCTGGTCCCAGAGTTCCTGCCCGGTCAGGACCTCGTGCGCCTCGATGTTCCACTGCGAGTGGTACTGATCGAGGTAGAACGAGCCGGGCGTCTCGCTGGCCATACGCTTGGCGACGTTGACGTAGTGATCGGGCGAGTCGCCCGGCACATCCGTCGGCGTGATGATGACCTGTGCCCCAAACGCGCGGAGGCCGTCGATTTTCTCCTGGCTCATCTTGTCGGGCATCGTAAAGACAGCCTTGTAGCCCTTCACCGCCGCCGTCATCGCCGCGCCCAGGCCAGTGTTGCCCGAGGTGTTCTCGACGATCGTCCCGCCGGGCTTGAGCAGCCCCTCGGCCTCGGCCTTGGCGATGATGTAGCTGGCCATCCGGTCCTTGATCGAGCCGGCCGGGTTCATGAACTCACACTTGGCGTAGACCTCGGCCGCCCCCGGGGCGACGACCTTGTTCAAACGGACAAGCGGCGTACCGCCGATGGCTTCGAGAATGTTGTTCTTGGTCTGCACGGGTCTGGCTCCGACGGGGCGAGGGATGGAATCACGGCCTGTATACATTAGGATAGCGAGTGATTCGGCGGGAAATCCGCGGCGTCAAGGACACTTATGAACGAACGCCAATACCGATTCAAAGAACCAGCGGCGACCGATCCGGCGGCTCGACCGATAGGGATCCACCGTCGGCGAACTCATGTCTCGCGTGTCAAGCTCATCAGATGTGTGCGGTGTCAGTACGACCTCATGGGTCTCCCGGCGGGGACAACGTGTCCGGAATGCGGCCAGGTCGAAGCCGACATCAGCACCCGGATTGTTGAGGATCCTCCCGAGTACTCGTGGTCACGCATCCAAGTGCTCCTCATCACAGCTGTTTCCTACCCAGTTCTCGGTTTAATAGCCGAACGGTATTGGTTCTGGCTCTACGCCACAAGCCGGTGGGGGCCAAAGCCGAATTCAAGCGAACTCTCGCTCTCGGGTTATTTCTGGTCAGGGTTGCTGTGCATTCTGTATATGCTACCGATGGTTTCGTTGTTGCCCTGGAAATTGACACGATCCCAGATGCTGCTGGTGATAGGTCCGGCGTGTGTGCTGATGTTCGTGCTGAATTTCTTCGCGGTTCGGGTGTATTGGAGCGGCGATAGCGTCATGTTCTCCGCAGCGTACCTCATGAATCTACCCGGACTGGCGATGATTCTGCTCCCGCCTCTGAACATACTGATTGTGTGGGTAATCCTCGGCGGCCTAATAGAACGGACCCGTGCAGCCCCTGTTTCTACGTCAGGCGGCAAGCATATCAGCTAGGCTTGGTCGCATACTTTACACTTGTATCAGGAATCCTCCGTGCCACCAGCCAAAAAACCAACTCCACAGCAGATCGAGGCCCTCGGCGCCCAGGCGCACCAACTTCTCGCCAGCGGCAAGCCGCACGAGGCGATCAAAGCGCTAATGCCTGTCATCCAGTTTGCCCAGAAAATGCCCAAGGTCCTGCTCGTCTACGCACAGGCGCTCGGCAATATCAGGCAGCACGATCGCTGCGCCGAAACGCAAGCAGATCCCAAGCGATCCGCACACGCGGACGGAGTACGCCGTCGCCCTGGCGCGTTGCGGCAAATACGAGTCCGCGCTCGAGAACGCCCGCAAAGCCCGCGTGCTCGTCCCGCACTACACGCGGGCGGCCAACCTCGAGGCCGAGCTACTCATGGATCTGGGTCGCAACGAGGAAGCACTCGAGACGATCGAGACATTCCTTCGCGATGCACCCGAAGGCGCGCTCGATGTTACTTCCCGCGCGCACATGTGCGGCGCCAAGTCGCGGCTTGTGCCCAAACTTGTGGCCGCAGATGAGGTCGTCGATGACCTCGTTGCATTTGCTAAGAACAAGGAAGTCAAATCGTATCTCCGCGGCATCATCGCCGCCCGAGCAGCAAAGCTCCTCGACACCATCGGGCGCTACGACGAAGCCATCGAACTGACAAAGCTCTCTAAGAACATTCGCGATCTGCCCTGGGACTATCCTGCCCATACCAAACGGATCGATGGACTGATCTCAACTTGGACGTCCGAAGCCGCCGCTCGTCTTCCACGGGGAGAAGCCGACGGCTCGGGCATGATCTTTATCGTGGGTATGCCCCGCAGTGGGACGTCGCTACTGGAACAGATGCTCGCGCGAAATCCAGGGACGCAGGCCACCGGCGAGCGCAACGACCTCGTTCGCATATCCGGGCTTATCGATCCACCCAAGTCGGGTGAATTGCCTATGGTCACTGATCTTTCTCGACTCGCGGCGAAATCCATTAAAAAATTGTCTTCTATGCTTGCCAATGAGATCAATGCCCGACGTCTGCGCGGTACGAAATTTATCATCGACAAGCAGCCATTCAATTACCTTTATGTCCCGCTTATTGCAAAGCTCCTACCCGGCGCCAAGGTGCTGCACACCGTCCGCGACGGGCGCGACACCTGCATCTCGTATTACATGCAATGGTTCAACGGCAATCACGGGCAGTGCAACAGCTTCGGCACGCTCGGGCGCTACTACGCCGACTACCGGCGCACGATGGACGCCTGGAAGTCACTGCCCGCTCCCGATCAGCGCCCCGAGATGATCGATGTCTCCTACGAGGCGCTCGTCGCCGAGCCCGAGCGCGTGATGCGCGAAGTCATGGGCTTCCTCGGCATGGACTTCGATCCGATCGTCCTCGATACCGCCGCAACCGACCGCGTCGTCGCCACCGCCAGCCGGGATCAAGTCAAGAGCGAGATCTACACCTCCAGCGTCGAGCGATGGCGTCGGTACGAGAAACACCTGGCCCCGTTCATGCGTCATGCGGGCCAATACTTTGAGAACGCCTGAGCCCGGCCCGCGCGGGTACGCTCCGTCATGCGCATCCTCCTGACCAACGACGACGGCATCAACGCTCCGGGCCTCATCGCCCTCCACAAAGTCCTCGCCGAGATCGACCCCATCGCCGAGGTCTTCACCGTCGCGCCCAAGACCGTCCAGAGCGCCACGGGCCACGGCGTCACATTCCACACGCCCCTCATGGTCGAGCCCGTCAGCCATCTCGACGGCTACGCGGTCGACGGAAGACCCGCCGATTGCGTCAAGGTCGCGCTCAGCGCTCTCTGGCCCGAACGCTTCGGTGAAGGCTCACGCCCCGACCTCGTCATCTCGGGCATGAACGCCGGGGCGAACTGCGGCGTGAACGTCATCTACTCGGGCACCGTCGCCGCGGCCATCGAGGCCGCCTTCCTCGGCCCGCCCTCGATCGCCGTCTCGATGCACCTGGGTCGGGGCCGCCCGCTTTTCGATGTCGGCGCGATGCACGCCCGCAAAGCGATCGAGAGGATCATGCAGACCAAGTCCCTCGGCCAGCACGAATGCCTGAGCATCAACATCCCGCGCTGCGAGGAATTCCTGCCTGACACGCCCGAAGGCCGCGAGGAAATGCGGCGCGCCCGCATGGGCTCGGGCTCGCCCGGGCAGGTCGCAAGCGTCCAGGCCTACGAGCACGGCCCGGATGTCAACGACGAGCACGACCCGCTGGCGCCCATGCCCATCAGCGTCTGCCCCATGAACACCCACGGCCTCATCGACCGCTTTGAACGCCGCGTCAGTCCCGCCGGGCAGGCCTACTACTGGTCCGCCGCCGGCGGCCTCGACTTCCACAAAACCGAAGCGGGCACCGACGTTGACCTGCTCTTCAAACGCCACATCACCGTCACGCCGCTGAGCTTCGACCTCACCGCCACCGACAGCCTCCGCCACTGGCAGAGCAAACTGGGAAGCTGACAAAAAACGAGCCCCTCGCGTGAGCGAGGGGGCCCGTGTGAAATCGTGTTGAGTTTCTCGGATTACCCGAGTAGATCAGCCGTGTTCTCGAGCATCGCCGGGAACTGCTCACGCACCTCGGCGAGCTTCTCTGGCGTCAGCTTGAGCCTCTCCATCGCAGTCTTCGAGATATCCGTGTTCTCAAGGTCGAGACGGAACCCGCAGCCGTGCTCGGCCGCGATGCGATCGGCAACGTGCACCAGGTAGACCAGCGTGCGGTGCTCCTCGGGAGCCTCGGCCGGGTTGTGGTGGAACCGCGTGACACTGATGAGCGTCTTGGGGAACTTCCAGCGCTCGCAGAGTGCCGAGCCGAATTCCTGGTGCGTCACGCCGAAGATCTCGGTCTCCTTGGCGAGCATGTTGCCCGTGGGGATGCCGTCGTCGTTGGGCTTGACCGCGTCGAGGATATCGATCAGCTTGTTGCGGTCGTACTGCATCTCGACCATCATGCCGATGTCGTGGATGAGGCCGGCAAGGAATGCCTCGTCGGTCAGCCCGAAGCCGAGCTTCTCGGCCAGCAGCTTGGTTGCCGCTGCGGTCCCGATCGAGTGGTCCCAGAGATCGCGTGCCGCAAAGTAGGGCGTGATCTGCCCGCCGCGGAACAGCTTGGCCAGGCTCGCCGCGATGGCGATGTTCTTGACCGCGTTGAGCCCGAGCATGACGATCGCGCGGTTGATCGCTGCGATCTGGCCCGGCAACCCGTAGAACGAGCTGTTGACAACCTTGAGCACCCGCGAGCAGAGCGCCGGATCGATCGAGATCAGCTTGTGCAGATCCTGAGCCGTCGAAGACGGATCCTCCACCAGCTCGATGATCTTGAGTGTGATCTCCGGCAGCGTGGCGATGTGATTGATCTCGCCGATCGCTTCCTTGAGAATCTGATCTTGCTTGACATCGGTAGCCATGCCCATCGCTCCTTCTGCGGGTGACCAGAAGTCTCATCGGACGTGGGCGGGACCAACTTTGGGCATCCTTGACGAAACCTCACAGCCCGCACACTTTCGCGCGATAGGTCCGGAAATAACAGGATCCCTCGCTCATATGGAGCAACGTTGCCGAACGGAATAGTCTGGACAAAGCGCTTCATGCTCCCTCTCCCCACCGGGGAGAGGGCTGGGGAGAGGGGCGGAGGGGCTTACACAAAGTGCTTCCGCAGCAGCCCCGGCTCGGCAAGGTTCACCCCCGCCAGGATTTTCGCCACCCGCACGCCCGTCTTGCCATCCCCGAACGGGTGTGCGATCGAGGTTCGGTCCATCTCGAGCGCTCTCCCGATAGCGTCCGCGATCGCACCGGTCGTCTCGCCCTGGGCATCGATCACGTTCGTGCCCCGCTCGCGCCCCGACTGGCGCGAGCCGATGTTCACCGTTGGCACACCGATCGCCCCAGCCTCGATCAAACCCGCCGAGCTGTTGCCGATGACAAGCCCGCCTGTGTGCGCTAAACGCTTGAGCAGCCCGACAAACTCCTGCCTCGGCAAGTGATCGCACACCGAGACGTGCGCCCGATCGCGGACCGACTCGATCGCGCGCACGATGCCGGCCCTTCCGGGATCAAGATTCGGCATCAGGCACAGCAGCCGCCGATCACCGACCGCTTCGATCGCCGAGGCCGCGACCGCCTCTTCCTGCTCGTCGGGCCTGCCGATCGGGTGCATGAGCATCACAATCTGCGGATCACCGAGTTCCCGCGCGCGCTCGTCGTTCATCGCCTCAATGCCCGCCAGCCCATCGATCGCCGGCGAGCCCACGACATGCACGCGGCTCCTCGGCTCGCCCATCCGCTCGATGCGCCCGGCGCTCGTTACGGTCGCGGGAAAGTGAATGTGCGCGAGCTTGGTGATCGCATGGCGCATCGCCTCGTCGGCAACGCCCTCAGCCAGGTCCCCGCCATGCAGGTGCGCTACGGGTAAACCGCCGATGCTCGCCGCCGATGCAGCCGCGAAGGCCTCGATCCGATCGCCCAGCACGACGACCACGTCCGGGCGCAAACGCTCGAAGCTCCGCGCAAACCGAGAGATCCCCTTGCCCGTGCTCTCAACATCGTGCCAGCGCCCCACGCGCCCGACCGTCTGCATCGGGATCGAGTCGGCGACGGCAAACTCTTTCTTGATCTCCCGGAACGTCAGCGCCGGCTGCACAAGGTGCGCACCGGCCGCGATGACGAGCAGCTCCAGATCCGCGCGCTCACGCACCGCGAACATGACCGTCTTTAAGAGCCCAAACTCGGCGCGCGTCCCCGTCACGACCGCGATCCGGCGCAACGACTCACCATTGGCCCGAAGCCTCGCCCGCTCATCACCCGCCCACCCCGGCCCGATCATAATCTGGCTCCCTCTCCCACCTGGGGAGAGGGCCGGGGTGAGGGGGCCCGACGAGCCCAAAGCGCAAGCGAGGATGGAACGCTGCACATCACTCCACATCCTCCCGTACGATCGGCACGTCCATCTCTACGTCACGCACCACGCGACGTCCGATCAATTCCTCAAGCATGTAAGGCGGTAAGCCCGTACCGGGGCGTTTGATGGTGAGGTCGTCATGGGTAATGGGCATGCCAGAAACCAGCGGGCAAGTTGTAACCAGTGATTGACGCGAGACTTGACGAACGTCTCGCTCGCAATCGAGGACTGTCTTTTCAAGTTTGCCGACGAGCTCATCACGATTGAAGTTTAAGTCAGTTCGTTCTTTCTCAAACTCTTCGCGTTG
>CAXBOF010000098.1:0-6699 GCA_963977205.1 uncultured Phycisphaera sp.
GGTGTGCTCGATCTTGCGGGCACGACCAGCTACGACGAGGTCATCCACCGCGTCATCGAGCGAGCCGAGCAGGCCGAGCCGGGCGAGTGGATCATCGGCCGCGGCTGGGACCACGAGAGCTGGCCGGACAAAGAACTCCCGACGCACGAGCGCCTGAGCCAGGCTGTGCCCGACAACCCGGTTTGGCTGAGCCGCGTTGACGGGCACGCGGGCCTAGCCAACGACCGGGCGATGGAGCTTGCCGAGGTTTCGGAAGGCTCATTAGCGCCCAGCGGCGGCGAGATGCTGCGAGATCAAGACGCCCGTCCGACAGGCGTTTTCGTCGATAACGCCATGGCGATGATCGGACGCGTGATTCCCGCAGGCGGCGCCAGCGGCGAGGACCTCATCCTTGCCGCCCAGAAGCTCTGCCTCGAAGCGGGCCTCACCGGCGTGCACGATGCGCGTGTTGGGGCGGACATGATCGAGGTTTACCAACGGCTCGAACGCGAACGCAAGCTGCACGTCCGCGTTTTCGGCATGGTCCGCGGCAACCAGGCCATGCAATGGTTCGATGAGCACGAGCCCTACACGGGTTCCTTCTTCTCGATGCGCGCTACGAAGCTCTACATAGACGGCGCGATGGGATCCCGCGGCGCGTGGCTGCTCGAGCCCTACTCGGACCGCCCCACCGACGCCGAGGGCAAGCCCTACACGGGGCTGGCTGTGACAGAACCCGACTTTGTCAAAGCGGTTGCAGAGCACGCGCTGACCAAGGGCTACCAGGTCTGCACGCACGCCATCGGCGATCGCGGCAACCGCGAGCTGCTCGACGCCTACGAATCGGCCGCGATCAGCCTTGATGCAGACTTGCGAGATGCTCGTTTCCGGATCGAGCACGCCCAGCTCATCGCGCCAGAGGACATCGGACGCTTCGCTGAGCTCGGTGTCATCCCGTCCATGCAGCCGACGCACTGCACGAGCGACATGCGCTGGGTTGAGGAGCGCGTAGGCCCCGTCCGCGCCGACGGCGCGTTCGTGTGGCAGACGCTGCTGGCCTCCGGAGCTCGCATCGCCGGCGGGAGCGACTTCCCCGTCGAGAGCCACAACCCGTTCCTCGGTCTCTATGCCGCCGTCTCGCGCCAGAATCTGGATGAGCAGCCCCCCGGCGGCTGGCACCCGTCCGAACGCATGAACCGGCTCCAGGCCCTCCGTGCCTTCACCATCGACGCGGCCTACGCCGGCTTCGACGAGGATCGCATCGGCTCCATCGAAACGGACAAGCTCGCCGATTTCATCGTGATCGACCGGGATTACATGACCTGCCATACGCGCGAGATCGCGGACATCCGCGTGGTGGCGACTTATGTCGAGGGCTCGCCGGTCTATATCAACCCGAACTTCGCCGAGTAGGGTCGCACTTCCGCGTCGCCCCACGACTCCGTACACTCTGGCCGTGACGAACACGACCCCAAAGCGCTGGACGACGCGCATGCTCTTGGCCTGGATGAACGACGCGTTCACCCAGAAGGGCATCGACTCGCCCCGCCTGAGTTCCGAGCTGCTGCTCTCGCACGTGCTCGGCTGCGAACGCCTGCGCCTCTACATGGACGTCGACCGACCCGCCAACGAGATCGAACGCACCACGCTCCGCGACCTCGTCCAGCGGGCGATCAACCACGAGCCCGTGCAATACCTCACCGGCGAGGCGTGGTTCTTTGGCATGCAGCTCATGGTCGACAAGCGGGTCCTCATCCCGCGCCCGGCGACCGAAACAATCGTCGAAGCGGTCCTGCACCACTGCAAGAGCCGCCCGGGCTTTGGCGGCAAAACGGGCGAGGGCGTCCTGATCGCCGACGTCTGCACCGGCTCGGGCTGCGTCGCGCTGGCGCTGGCAAAGCACCTGCCCGGGGCGCGCGTCGTCGCGACCGACATCTCGCCCGATGCGCTCGAGGTCGCCCGCTCCAACGCCGAGCGCCTGGGCCTGACCGACCGCGTCGAGTTCCTTGAGGGCGACCTGCTCGCCCCGCTGGCAGAACACGCCAAGGCAGGCCACGCCAAGAGCCTCGACTTTCTCGTCTCCAACCCGCCCTATATCCCCGACGACGAGTGGGACGCGGTCGAAGCCAACGTCAAGAACCACGAGCCCACGCTCGCGCTCCGCGGCGGTATGGACGGCCTCGCCCTCGTCCGCCCGCTTCTCAAAGAAGGCCCGCCGCTCGTCAAACCCGAGGGGCTCGTCCTTGTCGAAGTCGCGGCATCGCGCGCTAGGGAAGCGCTGGCGATCGCAGAGAGCACGCCGCGCGTGGAGCACGCCGACGTGATGCAGGACTTTGAGGGGCTCGACCGCGTGGTCAGGCAGACTCTGGGGGCGTGAGCGCCTTGTGCACCTCGTCGATGAGACGCGACGCCTGGAAGGGCTTGTAGAGCACGTTGCGCATGCCCTCTTGCGAGGCGCGAACGATCGAGTGGTGCGGGTCGTAGCCAAAGCCCGTCATCAGGATGATCGCCTCTTCCGGCACGATCCGGCAGGCCACGCTGAAGACCTCGTACCCGTTGCGATCGGGCATCGAGATATCGCTGATCACGAAATCGAACGGCCGATTCCCGTCGGCGGCCGAGGCCTCGAGCTCATTGATCGCGTCCTGACCCGATCGGCACAGCACGACCTCGCAGCCGCGACGCCCCAGAACGTCCGCGATCATCGAGCCGATGCGTTCGTTGTCGTCGGCGATCAGCGCCCGCTTGGTGTTGAGGATTTCATCGAGCTTATCGCACTTGACCTCGTCCACACCAAGGAGCGTGTTCGGGCCGGCCGCGACGTTCTTGAGTCGGCTCCGGATCGATTCCACATCCTCGCGGATGCGGGCAAGGTGCGCCGCCGTCTGCGGGTCCTTGGCTGTCAGCCCGAGTTCCTCGGCCTCGCGGAGGATGTGCTCCAGCGGCGCCCGCAGCTCGCCCTCGAACCGTCCTGTGATCGTCGCGCCGGTCGAAGACTGCTCGATCACCAGCATGTTGAGCGTCTGAAGCGCCATCGCAACGTACCGACTAAACAGCAGCACGTACTGCACATCCTGATCGTCGAAGGCGTCGACCTCTTTCGACTCGATATCCAAGACACCGATGATTTTCTCGTCGATCTGCAGCGGCACGGTCAGCGAGCTCCGCGCCTCGCTGGCACCGATGAGATACCGGTCGTCGGTCATCGTGTCGTGGCAGACGTAGGGCTTGCCCGTCGCTGCGACGTAGCCCATCGTGCCGTTGCCTTCCTCAGCCGGGTAGAGCTCAAGCTCAATACCTTCCTTGGTGAATCCGACCGAGATCACCGGCTCAAGGCGCCCCGTGTGGTCGTCCAGCAGACGGATTGTGAAGTGGTCGTATTCGAGCACTTCCTTGGACGCCTTGGTCACACGCTCCTCGAACCAGCGCAGTCGCTGGACCGGGTTCAGCTTGGCAACCGCGTCGCGATCGAAGCGGTTGAGCCTCGCGCCCGCCTGCTCGACCGCCTTGATCTTGCGGCGGACCAGACCCGCGTGTGAGATATCGCGGAGCACCCCCACCGCACGGTCACCATAATTGGTCGAGCCGTCGACGATCATGGGTGTCATGCGGAGCTCGTACAGCTTGTGGGCTCCAAACTCGATCTCGCGCCGGATGATCGGGGGCTCGGCCGAGGGCGCAAAGTGCAGGTCCTGAAACGAAACAGCCGCCTCGTGGGCGGCCGTGATGACTTGCTCTTTCAATTCCTGGTCGATGACATCAAACATGCGGTTGCCCCAGAGGAGCTTGCCGCCGGCGGTGACGAGACAGAGCGCCTCGCCCACGGAGTTGAGCAGGATGTCACGCTCGTGGTCCACAGGGATGAGCAGATACGAGGCGTCGGAGTCCTGCTGCTGGAGCGAATCCGCGTACACGACCTCGCAATGGTCGGCGAGGATATCGCGGAGTTCTTCCGTTTCCCCGCCGGGCGGGGTCAGAAAGACAATCTTGGGACGTACTCTGGCCATTTCGTGAGAACCGCCACTCATCTCATAGTCTTCGCGTGAGCTTAGCCGGGAGATCCCAAAATCCGCCAACCCAGTCCAGCTTTGGTCCCAAATAGGTCTTTCGACCGATGCCAAACAGGGCTTGACATCGGCTAACGAGGTCCGAGTACTGTGATCGATTTATGATTGAAGTGGCAGACCTCCATCGCTGGTTCGGGTCGGTACACGCCGTCAGGGGCGTTGGCTTCTCCATTCCCGATGGCCAGGCCGTCGGACTCCTGGGCCCAAACGGGGCCGGCAAGACCACCACCCTACGCATGCTCACGGGCATTCTCCGCCCCCAGCAGGGTTCGATCAGCGTCGCCGGTGTGGATGCACTCAGGCATCCGGTCCAATCCCAGCGGCAATTCGGCTACCTGCCCGAGTCGGCACCCTCCTACCCGGAGATGGCCGTCCGATCATTCCTGCGCTATCGGGCCGGGGTTCTGGGCGTCCCCGTGCGTCGGCGTCGAAACCGCGTTCTGGCCGTCCTGGCCGAGTGCCAGCTCACAGACGTTTCCCGCCGCCGAATCGGGCAGCTCAGCAAGGGCTACCGCCAGCGCGTCGCGCTCGCAGCCGCGCTGCTCCACGATCCCAAGGTTCTGATCCTCGACGAGCCGACCAACGGCCTCGACCCCACCCAGATCCGCGAAGCCCGCTCGCTCATCGGCGATCTCGCCCAGAACCGCACCGTCCTGGTCAGCTCGCACATCCTCCCCGAGATCGAACGCACCTGCCAGCGGGTCATCATCATCGGCACCGGCCGCGTCCTGGCCGATGGCACGCCCGAAGAACTCTGCCGGAACATCGGCTCGGGCGGCTGCATCGCCGAGGTCCGCGGGCACCTGGCCGCGATCGAATTCGCCATCAATCAGGCCCTGCCCGAATGCAAACTCGAAACCGCACCACTCGAAGAGGGCTGGTGGCATTGCACCATCCGGCCCGCACCTAAGACCGACCCCGAGGCTCCGGACCCGCTCCAGCTCACCGGCGTAGCGCTCGCCGCCGCCAAGTGCCCGATCAGGCTACTCCGACCCGAAACCGTCGGCCTCGAAGACGTCTTTGTCCGCGTGCTCGACGAGGCTGCTCGCAGCACGGGAGGTGACGCGTGAGCAGCATCTTCAATCTCGCCAAACGCGAGCTCTCCTCGCTCTTTCGCACGCCTGTGGGCTGGATCGTCCTGGCGCTCTTTCTCTTCCTGACGGGCACCGTCTTCGTCTTCGGCGCACTGGCCCCGGGTCACCCCGCGACGCTCCGGCCGATCTTTGGCACCATGACCCTGATGCTCGTCCTCGTCGCCCCCGCGATCTCCATGCGGCTCTTCAGCGAAGAGTTCCGCACGGGCACCTACGAGCTGCTCGCCTCGAGCCCGATCACCAGCGCCCAGATCGTCCTGGGCAAGTACCTCGGCGCACTGGCGTTTCTGATCGTCATGCTCCTGCCGACGCTCATCCACGCTGGCGTGCTCTTTCTCGTCAGCGAGCCCAACCCCGACCCGGGCCCCATCGCCGCCGGATACCTGAGCCTCTTTCTCTTCGGCTGCCTCTGCCTGGCGCTTGGCACACTCGCATCGACACTCACCGACAGTCAGACGCTCGCCTTCCTCGGCACGATGCTCACACTCATCTGCTGGGTGCTCATCACCAACATCGCCCCCCAGCACGTCGAGCCCGAGATCGGCTCCAAGCTGGCGGCCGCCTCGTACTCGATCCGCATCGACGACTTTGCCCGGGGCACGATCGACACTCGCCACGTCGTCTTCTTCCTCTCCATCTCCGCGGGTCTGCTCGCCTTTGCGACCACCGCCCTCGAATCGCGGAGGTGGCGATGAGCACCAGCGCACCATCCAGATTCTCGCGCACAGTCGTGACCGGTATCGGCCTCTTGGCAACAACCCTGATCGTCATTGCGCTCATCGTGCTGGGTCACCGCTTCGCGTGGCGGGCCGATGTCACCAGCACCGGCGCTCTCAAGCCCTCGCCCCGATCGCTTGCGGTTCTAGATTCGCTCTCGGGCCAATCCGAGATCATCCTCGCGGCCGCGATCTCCGCCCCTACACGCGACAGGACCTCGATGGCCCGCGTGCTGGACATGCTCGACGAGCTCGAACGGGCATCCCTGAACCTGCGCACGACCGTGGTCGATACCGCCACCGCGACCGGACAGGAGCAGTTCGAATCGCTCATCGCTCGGCTCGCCCAGGACCGCGCCGAGGAGACGCAGCAGGCTGTCGCATCCACGCGGTCGGCGATGCTGGCGATCGATGAGCTGGCGACCCAGATGAAAGAGTGGGCCAGCGTGATCCAGGGTTTGCCCGCCATGCGCGAGCCCGAGGCTGGCGGGGTCAATCCGTGGACCACCCCCATGACGCAGCAGGCGTCGTACCTGCGTGTCACCTCCGGGCAGGTCGCCGAGGTGAGCACACGCGTCGAACAGCTCCTGGCTCAGCAGCTCGGGCAAACCGCGGTGCCGGATGTCGCTCAGTCACGGCGTCTTATCACCGAGACGCACGACGTACTGCGTCAGCTTGTGCGCAACGCATCCGACGATCTGGCACAGAAGGCCCAGGACGAGAAGCTTTCACCTGAAGGGCGTGCTCAGATCCAGTCACTCACCCGCTCGATGTCGGCCGCTTCTGACGCGTCGGCCTTCTCGATCGATGCCGCCACGACCGGGCCCTTGCCCGTGCTCTCGC
>CAXBOF010000099.1:0-6699 GCA_963977205.1 uncultured Phycisphaera sp.
GCCACATCGAGGAGCATCACAATCACCGAGAGCAAGAGCAGCGTCCGCCAGAGCGAGGCTTCGGCGCGTCTCGGCTCGATCTCGGTGCGTTGGTAGAGATTCTGCGCCGAGAGCTGCGAGAGATCCATCACCCGGCCGCCGGTCGCCTCGGCAATCTGTTCGAGCAGCGATCGGTCACTCCGCAGGCTCGCGTACTCGGCGCTGGAACTCTGCGTCGCGCCGCCAAGGACGGGCGGGAGCGCGTTTGTCCCGTCGCGCGGGCGGACGATGGCGATGTAGTTCCCGCTTGTACCGGCGTCCGTGACCGCTTCGTACTGCCCCGGGCCGCTCTGTTCGAGTGTGAGTTCGACGCGCTCGCCGCCGGGCGTGTAGACAGTTGCGGGCACCGCCAGTCCCTCGACGGGATTGCCCTGGCTATCAAGTGCGAGCATGCGGACGCGGAGCTGTCCCGAGTCGATCTCTGTCGAGAGTTCGACGCCCCGGCCGGTGGGCGCCCGTGCGATGAGCTGCGTGAGCTGCGCCCAGAACGTGTCGTAGCCGTCCCAGCCGAACCACGGGCTGGCCCAGTTGTGCGCATCGGACGTGAACGCGGCCACGCGCCCGAGGCCAACCGTCCAGTGCGAGAGAACGGGCTCACCCTCGGGCGTGGCGATGGCGTTGGTCACGAGCCCCTCTTCACGGAACGCGGTGAGCACGAGCCCTTCGAGCCCATTGAGCGTCTGCAGCCCGGACAACGCGGGCGATCCCGACGACAGGACGACCGGCTGGAAGAGGCCTTCCTTGATGAGCGGATCCCGCACGATGCGCACGGCTCGAACGAAGACGCGCGGCAGCACGCTCGGGTTTGTCACGGGGTAATGCACGCCGCCGCCCTTGTCGGCCATCGCGTACATGGTCTCGGTGTCCGCGCCGTCGCCGACGGAGATCGTCGAGACGTTGATGTCCTCGCTTGCAAGCTGCTCAGCCATCGCGGGCAGTGTCTGCGATCCCATCGAGCGGCCGTCGGACAGGACGATGATGTGCTTGACAGCCGCGTCCACGCCCTTGAGCGCTTGCCGAGCCATCTCAAGCCCGGGCGGGATGTTGGTGCCCCCGCCTGGCATGATCGATTCGATCGCGGCCGCGGTTTCCAGCGGCTCGTCATTGGGCCCGAGCGCTTTGACCCACGAAGCATCGTTCGAGAATCGGATCACCCCGACCAGGTCGCTGGCGCCCAGGCTCCTGACCGCCATGGCGGCTGCGGCGTTTGCGATCTGCTGCTGCGATTTGAACGAGCCGCCGACGCTGGCGCTCATCGAACCGGAGGAATCGAGTACGAGCACGATCGCGGTCCGGCGCTCGCCGAGCTTCTCGCCGATGTCGAGCTTGACGGGCAGGATCGGTTCGATCGGTGAGCCCATCCAGCCGCCCGAACCGAACGACGCGGGGCCGCCGATCATGATGAGCCCGGCCCCCATATCGCGCACGTGCGCCGCAAGGTTGTGCTGCACCGGATCGGACAATGCATCGGCCGGGACGTTCTGCAAAATCACGAGGTCGTACGGCTGAAGACCGAGCAGATCCGTCGGCACACCCTCGGGCGCGACGAACCGCACCTCGGCGCCCGACCGCGTCAGACTCGTAGCCAGCAGCCCGCCCTCACCGCTCGGGTTGCCGTCACCCACCCCATCAACGATCAGCACCGCGCCCGAACCGGGGCTGATCGTGAACGCCTCGGCCTGATTGTTATCCAGATGCGTGTCGCCTGCAAAGACCGGGCCGTCGGCGGTGCGCGTCACATCGGGCTCGAACATCGCCTTAAATCTGTGGATGCGTCCCTGTGGCAGCGGCACATCGAGCAGGATCGCGTGACGACCCGCAGAGAGTTCGAGCCTGCGGCCGGCCCCGGGGGAGCTGCCATTGATATCGACGGCGTTGTTCTCTTCGGTGAGGTAGAGCGTTCCTGTTGTGCCATTGACTGTGCTGATCACGACGCGGACCGTCACGACCGACTCGGCCGAGGCCTGCGTGGGCACGATCACCGACTCGACGATCGTCTCATCGCCGATGCGGAAATCAACGGGCACGACATCGATGCCAAGTGCACCCGCCATCGAACGCGATGTGACTTCGCGGGTCGCCAGGAGCGCATCGCCCAGCGTCTGGTTGCCATCGGAGATCAATAAAAGCTTGCCCGCAGCGTCCGGCGGCACCATCGCCCCCGCCAATCGGATCGCCCCGGCAAGGTCCGTGCCCTCGGAGAGACGCACATCCAGATCTCTTCCGGTAATCGATGCGCGGGTGGGCGTGGCAATCGCCGCCGAGTCGCCGCCGAACACGACAACGCCGAGCAGATCGTCCGGCCCGCGACCGGCATCGAGTGATCGCAGTGAGCGGCTCACCGCGCCCAGCACATCGACGCGGTTGCCCTCGGAATCCAGACCGAGCCAACCGAATCGGCGAACAGAGTCCGAGACATCCACAACCGCGACGACCGCGACCTTCGAGGTTTCGCGCACCGAGCTGGCACCGGCGAGCATGGCCGCGATGAGCGACATGAGCACCACGCGCAAGACCACAGCCGACCATCGCCGAACACGAGCCATCGCCACGCACCAACGCAGGAGCACCCAGCCGAGCGGGATCGCCAGAAGCGCCAGCGCTAGCCAGATGGGTTCGACGAAGACGAGGTTCAAGGCGCATCCTCGGCGTCGGCCGGCGGGGGCGAACCCGGGGCCGCCTGCCTGGCTCGCTCGCCGAAGCGATCAAAGACGCGCTTGATCAGATCTGCGTGACGCCTGGGCACTGCCTGCTGCTCGAGCGCCCGCTGAGCGCGCTCCTCGGCGAGCCGAACCGTGCGGCCGGGGTTGATCCGTCCCGTCGGCGTCTCCTCGCCCGGCTTGGCGGACGGGTTGAACCACTCGGAAATAATCTGCTCTCGCTCGGGCTCGGGCTGACCCTCGGGGCGGGCATCGACGAACTCGGTCTGGCCCTCCCAAGGCGTCGCCGGCGGGAGTTGATCCGCCAGATCGCGCAGGCCTTCACCACCGGATTGCCCGCCGGTAATTTCGTCAGCCTGCTTCTGCAGGTTTCGCGCCGAATCTCCGGATTCATTCGCCTGTTTCTGCTGCTGAGCCATCTGGCGGAGTTTGTTTCCGATGCCTTTGGGCTCGGAATCACCTTGACCTTGGCCTTCGCCGCCGCCTTCGCCGGACTGTTGTCCTTGGCCCTCTTGGGTACCGGGCTGATCCCCGGGTTGTGTGCCCTGCTGCCCGCCCGGCTGAGAACCGGGCTCTTGGCCCTCGCCCTCACCCTGTCCATCGCCTTGGCTTTGCTGACCCTGCTCTTGGCCCTGGCCCTCTTTGGGATTTTCGCCCTCGCCACCCTCTTGTTGCTGACCTTCTTTGGATTCGCCTTCTTTGGGCTGGCCCTGCTTCTCTTCGCCTTGCTGCTGCCCTTCGCCCTGCTGCTCGCCGGACTCTTTTTTCTGTTCTGATTCAGAACCGGATTGCTCCTGGCCTTCCTGCCCGCTCTGCTTATCGCCCTGTCCCTGCTCGCCCCCCTCCTGCTGCTGGCCCGGCTCGGGCTTGGGTTCGCCCTCTTGGCCCTGCTCGTTGCCTTGCTGCTGATCGTTCTGATCGCCGGACGGGTTTTGCTGCGAGGGGTCGCTTTCCTCGGACGGGCTCAGTTCCTCCGCCTCTTGCCGGAGTTCTTCAGCGATCTCGCTCGCTCGCTCACTCGCCTCATCCTCGGTCTGCTGCTGCTCTTGCTTCCGTTGCTGCTCTTCATGGATCTCGTCGGCCAGCCGCTGGGCGTCCTCGGGGGGCACGCCCTCACGCTCGAGCTGATCGCGGATTTCTTCGGGCGTCTTGGGCTCGGGCTCGGGCGTCGGTTCTTCCTGCTGCGCCGGGTCCTCGGCTTCCGACTGTTCTTCCTCGGACTGCTGCTGCTCGATCTGCTCGGCCAATTCTCGCAGTTCGTTTGCCAGTTGCTCGCGCTCTTCGGGCGAAGCGTTCTGCATCGCATCGAGCAACCGCTCGGCCTCGGCGGCCGCGGCCTCGAAATCGCCCGATGACAGGTCCTCGGCGAGCTGCGACGCATCGCCTAACGATTCAGGGCTGATCGAACTGAGCCGCTCGCGCACGGCCTCACTCATCGCACGCTCACGCTCGGCGCGTTTGGCCGCCTCGTCCGCCGAACGCTGGAGCGTCTGGGCCGCCGCTGCCACAGCTTCTTCCGGCTCACGCAAACCCTCCGCGAGTTCACGCTCGAGTTCCTCGATCGCTGCCAATTCCTGATCCGAGACCTGCCCTGTCGTCGCGGCCGCCTCGATCGCTTCCTTGGCTTTGGCGACCTTGCTTGCCGCCTCGGTGACCGCCTCGGCGCTCTGCGCCCGCACGATCGGAGACGGGCCGGGCAGGGGCGGCTCACGCATCGGCGCCAGCCACGCCAGCACACCCGCGAGTGCAACAGTCCCAAATCCCACAATCCAAGGCGTCCCGAACCGGAGCTCGCCAACTTCGTTCGTCGCGGCACTGTCGGCGGCAGCCTCGGCGTCGCGGATCGCCCATCGCTCGAACGCCCCAACTTTCGTCCGAGCCGAGAACGCGAGCGATGAGCCGAGCAGGTCGTGCGTGTCGGAGGCCTCATCGAGCTGTGACGCGGAAGAGATCGCCGAGGGCCAGAGCCGACGAGCGATGAGGCCCGCCCAGAGGATCGCGATCACGATCGGCATCAGGATCAGGCCCGCCCAGCCGGCGAGGCCGAGTTCGCCCAGACCAAGACGCGAGCCCCAGACTTTGACAACAAAGACCAGCACCGCGGCCGCGGCTCCTGCAATGACAAGGGCGGGTCCGAGTTTGGATACAAACAGTGCTGTGCCGAGCTTTCGGCGCGCCGAGGCCACGCTCGTGCTGACCGCACGCGGAGCCGTCCTAGCTGTTCGCGTCTCAGACATCTCTCTCAGTATATATCGGGCGTTGGCCGCAACGGTTCGCGCGGCGAATTGAGGCCGTTGGCCCTGTTTCGGCTACGGTATGGCCATGAGCATCATCACACGCCTCGTGATCGGGGAAACACTGAGCGATTCGGAGGCCGAGGCCGTCTTTCTGGATCTGCTGGCCGGGAAACTCGACGAGGCCCAGATCGGGGCCGTTCTGGCCTTGATCGAAGTCCGCGGCGCGACGGTCGAAGAACTCGTCGGCGGGGCCCGTGCGATGCGCGCCAACGTCCAAAACGTCCCGTATATATGCCCGGCTGGTGAATCGCTCATCGACACCTGCGGCACGGGCGGCACGCCAAAGGCCTTTAACGTCTCGACCGCGGCCGCAATCCTCGCCGCGGCTGCCAGCGCTCTGCCCGAGTCCAGCCGGCGCATCCGCGTTGCCAAGCACGGCAGCCGAAGCCGAACCGGTCGAGGCTCGGCCGAGGTCCTGCAAGAGATCGGTGTCAACGTCGATGCCTCGCCAAAGGTTCAGGCCCGGTGTCTCGAAGAGATCGGCGTCTGCTTCTGCTTTGCGATCCATCACCACCCCGCGATGCGGTTTGCAGCCGGCCCACGCAAGTCATTGGGCGTGCCGACCGTGTTCAATCTGCTGGGCCCGCTGACGAACCCCGCAAAGGCGGAGCGCCAGCTCATCGGCGTGTACGAGAAGCGCTGGGTCGAGCAGGTCGCCAAAGCGCTCGCCCGCCTGGGCGCCGAGAAAGCGATGGTCATCCACAGCGCCGAGGGCCTGGACGAGATCTCGCTCAAGGGCGTCACGCACGCAGCCATCGTCGAGAATGGCGGCGTCTCCTTCACCGAGATCGACCCCGCCGGTCTCGGTTTGTCCGCCACGCCCCGCGAGAATCTCATCGCCAAAGACGTCGCCGACGCGGCACGGATCTTCAAGGAGATCTTTGAGACGAATACCGACCTCGGCCCGCACCGCGAGATCGTCGCGCTCAACGCGGCCGCGGCCCTGGTCGTCGCCGATGCCGCCACAGATATGAAACATGGCCTGCACCTTGCGATGCAGGCCATTGAATCCGGGAAGGCAAAAGAAACACTCGAAAGCCTGATGAGGCTCTCGCACGAGAACGCTTGATCAGTCGATTTCTTCGCCGATCGATTTCATGACGCCGCTGACGATGTCGTTGAGCGACGGCTCGACCGACCACGTGTAGTTATCCTGCCCCGCCATGAGCGAGACGAGTTTGTCCGGGTCCTCGGGCGTGTCCTTGGGGGCCGGGGCGAGCACGAGGGCCAGGTTGAAATCCTGATCCTGCGCCCCGAGCCATTTCCAGATCGACTTGGCAGCGAGATCCGGGTCCGATGGAGCCAGCTCACGCTGCTTGCGCAGCTGGGCCTGGATATCGAGATCATCGACGATCTCAAAGCCGATCTGCCGCAGGGCCTCGTAGCTCTCGTCGACGCGCACTTTCATCGCTGAATCCATCGGCGGGCTGAACATGCTCAGCACCACAGCACGGCCGCGATTGCCGTGGAGCTTCGCGTACGACACGGGCGTTTTGGCAATCGCGACAGACTTGCCGTTGACCGTGCGCGAAACCGAGCCGTCGTCGTTGAGCGTGAGTACCTCGGTGTGCGTCGTGGTCGAACCAGAATTCCCAGTCGCGGGCAGAAGGGCCAACGCTACGGGGATCGAAGCCAGCCCAACGCATACACCGATCGCGACGGCCGCCCCAGGGTTGATCCCGGAGCGAGAGCGTCCGCGCACC
>CAXBOF010000100.1:0-6686 GCA_963977205.1 uncultured Phycisphaera sp.
CCGCGTCGAGTGTGACGGTCATCGAACCGACCTTGCTGGCTTTGGCAGCGGGTTCGAGTTTCTGCACGTCGATGATGTTGCCGCCGGTGAGCCAGAGGCGTGTCCCGGCGGGGAGCAGTTGCGGGTTTGCCAGTGTGATCTCATCGAGGACGGTGATGGGGGTGTCGATGGTTGTGCCGTCGTTGAGTTCGATGGATGTGGTTGAGCCGTAAGTGGCGACAAAGCCGCGGAGTGTGTCGCCGTTGGTGAGCCGGACGAGGTCGTCGGCTTCGACTTCCAGCGGCGGGCGGGCCTGGTCGGAGTTCATGATCCGCTGGACGTTCTCGAGCGGGAGGCTGATGAGGCCGAGGCGCGAGTAGTTCCAGGCGAGCATCTCTTCGCCCGCTTCGGCGACGGACGCGGTGCCGACGAAACGCTGCCCGTCGGTGAGTTCGAGGATGCCGGGTCTGCTGATCATGCTGCCGCGGCTAAAGAGGCTTGCGGATTGTGCGGCGGTATCCCACGGATCGATCGGCGCGATGGCGACGAATTGGTCGGTCGGGGCGCTCACGGATTTGCCTACGGCATCGATGTAGTTGATCTGCGCACCGTCGATCGAGACGAGCTCGATGAGCTGGCGGTCGAGGTTGCGGTCGATGAGCACGCGCAGCGGCTTGTCGGCCTCGTCCTGGGCGAGGCATGAGCCCGCGAGGATCAGAGCCGGGATGAGTGGGCGCCTGTTCATTTCTGGAAGATCGGCAGATAACGCTTGGGCATTTGCAGGACGATGAGAGCCATTGCAGTTCCGTAAGCCTCGCCCACGCCACGGTCTTCCCAGAGCCCGTCTTGGCGTTGGGTCACGACGAGTTCTTCCCTCGTTCCGGGCCACCAGGCGGCCCACCAGTCGCCGCCGGCGAGATAGGCGGCCTGGACGGAGTAGTACTGCCCGTAGAAATAATGCGGGCTGCGACGCGCAGCCCCCTGTCCCGGTGCAGCAGTTCTGACGATGTACTCCATCCCGTTCTCGATCGCGCGGTCGTCGTAGATCCCGGCGTACTGCAAGGAGGCTACACCCGCGGCCGTCCGTGGCCAGGCGCTGTCTCTCGTCCGCAGTTGATACCGGAACCCGCCGTCGGGGTTCTGGCACTCTTTGACATATTCGACGGCTTTGTCGATCACGTCCTTTGAGACCTCGATGCCGGCGTTGCGCGCCGAGCGCAGGGCCATGATCTGGCAGATGGTGACGGAGACGTCGGCGTCGTTGGGCAGCGGGTTGTAGCGCCAACCGCCCTCTTCGTTTTGTGTGCGTTCGATGAGTCGGATGGATTTGACGAGCGCTTCGTAGGTGCGGTCGGCAAGGGGTGTGTCCGGGCCGCCGGTCATGCCGTAGACCTCGCCCAGAAAGAGCGCCGCAAAGCCGTGGCCGTACATCGGGCCGTTGGCGGCCTCGCCGGCGATAAGGCCGCTGTCGGAGGCGTTGTCGAGGACGAACTCGAGCCCGAGCCGGACGTTCTCGCCGTAGGCCCCGCGCCCGGGCACGTTGCCGTCGGCCATGAGGGCGAGGCACGCGAGCGACGTGACCGCGACGTTGTTGGCGTAGCGCCCATCGCCGAACGAGCCGTTATCAGTTTGGAGCTCGATGAGGGCCGCAAGCCCCCGCTCGACGGCATGGTCGGACTCGGGTGTGATCTCGTTCTCGAGCGCTTCGTTCTCGGCGCCCTGCGCCAGCGCAGAGAGCGGCAGCGCGAGTGCAGAGGCGATAAGCAGGTGCTTGATCATTCCGAGGCCTCCTCGGCGAGGCGCTTGTAGTAGGTCTCGGTCATGGATTTGTAGAGCGAGCTGTAGCTGTCGCTCGAGCCTTGCAGGAGCGCCTGGCGGAGGCGGTCGGGCAGATTGCCCCAGCGTGCGCCGTCGAGGATGGTCTGTGCGCCAAGCTGCGCATCCTGTCCCGCGGGGCCGTCCTGGCGATCGCTTGGTTCGCCCTGGTTCTGCTGCTGTTCTTCTTCGCGTCGCTGCTGGTTGGGTTGTTGTTGCTGCTCTTGCTGGTCTTGCTGCGACTGGCTCTGCGAGCTGGAACTGGACTGCTGCCCGGCCCGGTCGATGAGCTCATCGAGGCGGCGGATGATGTCTTCCTGCAAGCGCTGCGTGACCATGCCCGTGTCGGATTGCGAGCCGAGACGGCCAGCGCTCTCGTGCATCAGGCCCACGGCCTCGAGAAATTCGTCGGCGATCGGCTTCTCCTGCGCCAGCTCGCGGTTGAGTTCCGCATCGGCGGCGTCGGTGTCGACCTCATGCTCGGGCTTGGTCGCTTCTTTGTCTTCAAGGCCCAGCAGCTCGTCGAGCGAGGGCAGCGGCTCATCTTCTGGCTGGGCAATTGCAGCCGGAGCGATCAGTGCGAGGGTGAGTCCGAGCGGGATGGAAAGGCGTCTGTTCATTGATCGCTTTCACTCTCCGGTTCGGGCATCGGCGGGAGCGGTTGCTGTCCGGCCTGTTGTTGCTGCTTCATTTTCTCGATGAGGACTTCCCCCTGCTGGGCGAGTTCGGACTGGACCTGACCCACCTGGCGGGATTCATCGGGCGATGAGCCGAAGGCCTCCATCATGCGGGTCTGATCGAGCAGGTCCTGCTGCATCGTGCGCAGGAGTCGCAGTTCGGCCAGCGGCGGGATGAGCTGGTCTTGCTGCTGCCCCGGTTGCCCCTCGCCGCCCTGTGCCGAACCCTGGTCGAACTCGGATTGTTCCGATTCGGGATCGTCGAGCGCCTCGATCAGGCCCGCCAGGAGCGATTCGACGGAGGTCTGCTTGCGTCGCTCGGTGCGCGAGGCGTTGCCCGCGGTGAGCGCGGTGCCCACATCATCGAGCTGACGATCGATCCGCTGGTGCGCAAAGTCGAACACGCCAGCCGAGGTGATCTCTTCGTAGGCGATGGGCAGGGCGCGGAGGATCTCACGCAGCTCCTGCTCGCGGCTGCCAAGATCACGCGCGTCGGCCCGCTCACGCCGAGTCAGCCGATCCTTGACGAGCGGGTCCGTCATCGCGCTGATCTCGGCCTGCAGGGCCAAGGCATCGGTGTACGCCTGCTTGAGCTCGCGTTTGCGCTGCTCACGCTCGCGGTCCTGCGCATCGTCGAGCTGCTGCTGCGCTTCTTCGAGGGCGGCTTCGAGGCGGTCGAGGCTCACGTTCTCGTGACGCAGCGCAAGGCCCGCGTCGCTGTCGTTGAGCGCGACGATCGTGTCGGACTGGGCCGCCCCGGCCTCGCCCAAAAGACTTGCAATCCTTGCGGTGTCGGGGTTCTCGGCGGCCTCGTCTGCGACGCTCAGCGTGTTGCGGTAGAGAACCGAGATCGCCGGGGCCAGAGCGGTAATATCGCCAGCGTTCCGCTGGGTGGTGATGAGCTGGGCCAGCTCGGATTCTTGGGTGCGCACGAGTGCTTCGATCGATTCGATCAGACTCAAGAGCGCCCGCTGGAGCTGCTGGTCGCGCTGCTTCTGCGCCTCGTCGAGATCTTCGAGCATCTCCTCGAGCTGCTGGGCGGCCTGTTCCTGTTGCTGGCCCGCTTGCTGTGTGTTGTTGCTCTGCACGTTCTGGGCCGCCTGCTCGAGCGATTGCGGCACGCCCTGCTCGCGCCCGCGACGCGAAGCGGCGCGCATCGCCGCGGCCTGTCCCGGGTCTGTTTCCTGCAGGTCCTGCGAGCGGGTGTCCATTTCGTCGAGCAGTGATGCGCTGCGCTCTGCCAGTTCGAGCTGGCGCTGCGCGATACGGTCGAGCTCGGTGAGTTCCTCGGCGCTGAGCTGCGACGTTGAACGACCGACGGTCTGACGCCCGATCTCTGCGGTCTGCTCGGCCAATTGCTGCTGATCTTCCAGCAGGCCTTCGAGCGCCTGCCGCACGGCCCACGAATCCTCGCCCCGATCGAGCAGGAGCGCCAAGTCTTCAAGCGATCGGCGGACCCGCTGCTGCGAGGCCTCGGCCTCTTCCGAAAGCTCTGGGCGCTCTTCCTCGGCGGCCTTGCTCAGCTGCTCGGCGGCCTGCTCGGATTCGTTGCCCGCGCGGCCGAGGGATTGCTCGGCCCGGGCGAGCAGGTCATCGAGCGTGTCGTCGCTCAGGCCGTTGCGTTCGGTCCGCTCACGCAGTTGGCTGACGGTGCTGTCGATGCGGTCGAGCGCATCGGTCAGGGCGGCCTGGTCGCGGGCCATCGAGTGCATGGGCGGCGTGCCGGTGGTGCGCGACTGGCGGACCTGATCGATGAGTTCATCCTGCTGCTCGGCCAATCGCACCGCGCTGCGGCGCACACCTCCGAGTTCGGCGAGGATCTGATCGACCAGCTCGTTCTGCGAGATGATGCGGAGCCGACGAACCGCCGAGACGGTCTCGCCATGCGTGAGCGATGTTTCGTCCACGCCGGGCAGCGCGAAGACGTCCATCACGACGGCGGTGATCTGTACCTCGTCGCCCACAGCCAGATTCAGAGGGGCAAGGTCGAACGTCGCGGCTGCCTCGCTGCGCAGCTCGGCTGTTTCGATGCGGACAAGCTCGATTGGCTCGCCATCGGTCTCGGGCAGCGCGCCCGTCGAGTCCCTGGCGGACTCGGGGACTCGCGCGGGCTGGGCACCCAGTCGAGCCCGACATCGTCGCGCGCTTCGCCGACCAGATTCACCACGGCGGTTGCAAGGACAGCCTCGTCGCGCTCGGGCACGGTCACCGTCACGCTCGGCTCGCGGTCGGTGATCGTCTCGACCCGCACGATCGCGTCGTCGACGCTCTGGATGCCCAGCTCGTCGACCAGTTGGAGCTTAAAGATGCCGCGGCCTGTGGCGGTCCATTCGATGGTGCGCGTGCGGCCGTCGTCATTGATCGTGAAGTCATCGCTCGGTGCGTCCGACGTGAGCACCTCGCCTTCGAACCGGGCGGACTTGTTGAGCGCCGCGGTGATCGTGATCTTCGAGCCGGCAAGCACCGGCCCGAGGACCGCGCGCTCGTCTTGGCCCTGCCCAAGGTCGATCTGCCCTGCGACCCATGAGGCGTTCTCTGTTTTTGGCGCGTACTTGGGCGGCTCGACGCTTGCGGTCATCGACACCACCCGCGGCGGCTCGACGAGGCGGATGCGAATGGTTTCGGTGCGGTCGTCGGGCGTGCGCAGCCAGTATTCCAGCCACGCCTCGTCCTCGGTCTGGGCGAGATTGACCGCCGGTTCGAGCAGACGCTCATACGCCTCGCCCGGCTGACCCGCGCTCGACATCTCGAAGGTTTCCTGCCCAGTCAAAGGCTCGGTGCGCTCGGGGGTCGCCGAGCTGCCCGACACGATGCGGTACACAACATCGACAGGCGTCTGGCCGACGGCCCGGTTCGTGCGCGTCACGATCGCGCGCACCGGAAGCGCCGACCCGAGCGCGTGCGGCTCGATGGTTGTCGCATCGACAAGCTCGGTGCGTTTGGGCCAGCTCGCATCCGACCAGGGCATGAGCGCCCGCGTCAGTCCTGTCTTGGCGACCGAGGGCGAAAGGAACGCGATCGCGCCGATGACGAGCATCGAGAGCAAGAGCCCCGCCAGGTTGTGCTTGAGTGTGCCGGTGTGAACCAGCGAAGTCAGCGGTGCATCCTGCGCGGTCGCGTCGGCATGCTCGGCGGCCGCCTTGCGCAGCCAACCGATCGAGGCCGGCTCGCCCGTCTCGGCCTGTTGATGCGACAGCTCGACACCCGAGGCGAGTACGCCCGGCAGCTTGCGCTCCCGGCCGAGCTGCGAGCGTTCGACGCGCAAAGCGAGCGTTGAGAGCTTGGGCCGAAGACGCAGCGCCGGCAGTAGCTTGCGCCGGATGCCAACGAACAACGCCACGATCCCGGCGATCAGGATCAGTGCGCGGAGCCACGCGGGCAGGCGGAGCACAAAGTCGGCCAGGCCCTCAGCCAGGATCGCCACGAGCACCAGCCCGAGACCCGCGACGAGGACCTCGCCGATGGCGACCCGGCGCAGGCGCGTGCGCAGATCAACGAGCGCCCGCTCGGATTGCTGGCCTGCGGCGGGTTGAGTCGGAGCTGCGCGGGACACCGTGCCTCCTTGCGCGTGCGTGGGCTTGCAGACTGCTACTGATCTGCCTTCGGGCGGTTCCACCCCCGAAGCTCGGCCCTTCTATTCGACGCCGACACACCCCATCGGGTTCGTCGGCCACTTCTACACCTTACACCAGACGAATCAGCCGCCTCCCGATCCATTCCGTCCCGAGCAGCAAGACCAGCAGGATCAACGCCAGCGGGCTGTCCCAGAGCGTTTCGATGTCCGGCGTGCCCGCGACCCGGCGTTGACGGTTGGGCAGGATCTGTTCGAGGTCTTTGAGGTCACTCGGTGAGAGCACTCGGCCGCCGGTTTGCTCGGCTAGGCTCGCAAGGACCTCAAAGTCGGTTTCGGGGCTTCGGAGCTCGTCGTCCGGTGCCAGGACCTCGACCTGATCGGTCAGATTCTCACCCATCAGCAGCGCATCAGTGACCTCGATTTCGTACGAGCCGGCCGACGCGGGCAGCCAAGTGGCGACAAAGCGTGGCGAGCCGTCATCGCTGCCTTCTTCCGGGCGCAGCACAATGGGCGTGGGCTCGGCCTCGCTCTCTGCTTTGCGGACAATGGCGGTGACGGACGGCGGCCGCTGGAGCGCGAGGCGCTCGTCGAGCAACTCAAGCGAGATGCGCACGGGCGACATCGGCTCGGGGCGGGGCGGG
>CAXBOF010000101.1:0-6674 GCA_963977205.1 uncultured Phycisphaera sp.
CTGCTGAACCAAAGGCAGACACGAAGCCAGCTCAAGCCAACGCGACTGGTCAACCAAAGCCCGCGGCCAAACCGACCGAGCCGGCGGGTCCAGAGACTTTCTATGCGGTCACGTTCGAGGGCTCGGTGCACGTCGAGCAGCCCTCGCGGAAGATCGATGCCGACCGCGCGCGGGTCTGGCTCCGGCTCGTCAACAACGAGCTGCCCTCGAAGGATCTGATGGCAGGCATTGTCCCGATGCCCGTTCATGATCCCGTGGGTTTGCAGGCGGCGCTCATCTCGATGGTTGTGGCGACGAGCCAGCCCGAGCTTCCGACCGATCGCGACATGAAGCTGGGCGACAACGTCCTCTTCCGCTGCGTGGGCCCCACCGTGGTGCGACCGATGGACGAGCGGCCGGCGGCTCTTGGCTCGGGCGATGACGTCGCGCTCCGCTTTGAATCCAACCCGGGCGGCAAGGTCACCTTCAGCGATTCGATCCTTGCTGCCAAGGGTGAATCGTCGGCGATCGAGTACGGCTTTACGAACAAGGTCCTGGCGCTCACGGGCTACGACGGCCAGCCGACCACGCTCGATGTGGAGGACACGGGCTCGATCATCGGCGAGTCGCTGACGATCGGGCTGGCCACGGGCATCGGTCAGGCGATGGGCGCGGGCATGCTGACCGAGGCCGAGTCGGGGCGCAGCCTCGCGTGGAACGAGCAGGCCGACGTGATCTTCCGCACCGAAGAGGGCTGGATCACCGGCTCGATCGAGCAGGCTATCGCGTCGGGCACGGTCGTGATGCGTGACACGGACACCGAGGTCTTTGCCGATACGATCAACACAAGATTCGCGGCCGGCGACGAGACGCTTATCGAACGCGCGGTCCTGACCGGCGGCGTGCGCGCACGCACCTCCAGTGGCAGCCTCGATGCCGACAGGCTCGATGTGCGGTTCGATACGTCAACGGGTCGATCCGAACCGATAGCTGTGACGGCCTCGGGGCAGGTGCGGGGCGAGCAGGATGACGCGGTCATCACCGCGGGCATGCTCGAAGCGGACATCGCGCCCGATGAAGACGGAAAGCCGAGGGTGACTGTCGCGCGTGCATCCGAGACCGTGCGGTTCACGCGGGCCGACGGCGCGTTCGCCGAGGGCGATTCACTTCGAGCCGAGCTACAAACCGAGCACGCGCTCGTCGAGGGTGCGCCTGCTCGGGTGGGCGCCAACAGCGCCACCGTCGCGGCCCGTTCGATCACGCTGGATGGCAGCGCCCGGTCGATCAACGTCCCCGGCGCGGGCGAGTTCACGCTCATGGATGAGGACGGCGTGCTCACGATCGCGACCGCCAGGTGGTCCGATTCGATGAGCTACACCGACGAATCGGGCATGCTCGAAGCGGTCGGGGAAGTGGTCGCTGTCTCGACACCGAGCGCCCTTTCCAGCGACACACTGGCGGGCGATCGCCTGTTCGCGCTTGTGCAGCCTTCCGACGGCTCGTCGGTGCTTGATAGCCGAGCGGATCGCCAGCTCATCAGCGCCGAGATCACAGCCACCGACGGACGGGAGGCCTCGGTCGAGTCGCTGCGGTTTGCCAACGTGGGCGACGACAAGCCCTCACGGGTGATGGCGCTGCTTGGCAACCGGATCGAGCTGGACAACATCGGCGGGATCGTCCGTGTGCCGACGCCGGGCAAGCTTGTGGTTTCCGATGAGCGCATCGAGGTCGAATCGACCGATTCCTCAACGATGCGAGGCTCGGCGCTCTTTGACTGGGAGGGCGAGCTTCTGCTCGATCGCCCGGCGGGCGAGGTCACGATGACAAGCCGCGTCCGCATGGTGCACCGCCCGGCTGGCGATGGAGCCGTGGCCGAGCTCGAGTGCGAATCACTCAACGCGACATTCACCGAAGAATCGCCCGCCGGTGATCTGACCACGGGCTCTGCTCAGGGCCAGCTCAAGAACGTGCTGGCGTCGGGCGCGGTGTGGGCACGCTCGGGGAATCAGCAGATGATCGCCGACGCGCTCAATTATGCCGCCGAGACGCAGGCCGCCCGCGCGACCGCGCAGAACGGTGGCTGGGTGACCCTCTTCGATCCGACCCAGCCCGCGCCGGTGACCGCGGCCGAGCTAATCTGGTCGCTCAAGTCCGGGCGCATCGAGGTCGTCCGGCCCAACCCGGTCAGTATCCCGAGATAGCACTTATCCGAATGGGTGCCACGGCTTGTCCGTCTTTGGCAAGCCGTGTTTCTCGATATATTGGTAAGACACGGGTTGAAGGCAACCCGTGGCACCCGGAGTCGTTTACGCGTCTGTGCGGTCGATGATCTTGTACATCTCGCGCTCGCCGCGGCCCTTGACCGGGTAGTCCTTGCGGAGCGGGTGGGCGGGGAATTCTTCCCAGAGCAGGATGCGGCGCAGATCCGGGTGGTTGCGGAAGCGGATGCCGAACATGTCGAAGACCTCACGCTCGGGCCACTCGGCGCCGGCCCAGAGATCGGTCACGCTGTCGAGGTAGAGAGCCGGGTCCTCTTCGATGCCGTCGGTCGGGATCGAGGGGTCCAGGAACGTCTTGACGAAGAACCGCAGATCGAGATCGTACGAGCAGAGGTTGTAGACGACCGCGAAGCGTCCCGGCATCTCGGCGGGGTAGCCCTCGTAGTCGATGCCGATCACGTCGGAGAGGAAGTTGTACTTCGACTCCTCGTCGGTCTTGAGGAAGGCCATCACCTCGTGGAGGTCGCTCGGCTCGACGATGAGCGTCGCGTCGCCCCTGAACTCGGTGGCGCGGAACTTCTTGTCCGCAAACGCGCTCTTGAGGCGGGCAAAGGTTGGGTGATCGAGCTTGGCGGTCATCGTGGTCTCCCAAAGTCGAGGCCTGAAAGGTAGCTTAGGCGATCCTCGCCCGCTCGATCAGGGCTATGCAAGCATCCGACAGGACCACGACATCCCGCTCGGTAAACGCGGATTGCTGCCAGGCCTCGATAAGCATGCGGTCGAATGACTCGTTCTCGCCCAGCGGGCGGTGGGTCAGGCGATCTTCTGAGGCTGCTTCATACCCGGAGAGGACGATTGCGCTGGTGGTCTCGAAGTTGCCGAGCTTGTCGAGCATGCGGGGCAAGTGATCCTCGGCGTGGGCTGCCATTTCGGGGGTGAGCATCGCGACGGGGTCGGCGAGGATGCGGAGCCTGCCGCTGGGTGATTCATTGAGAAGGGCTGCCACGCTGTGCGGGTCGGAGAGGACCAGCCCGCAGGCGGGACGTAAAGAGAGGTACGCGTCACGCTCGCTCAGGATCGCATCGAGTGAATCGAGCGACTCGCGCAGTGATTCGAGGCCGGTGGTCCAGAGACGGTGGTCGGAAGGGAACAGGCCCCGGGCCGGGTCTGCTTCTTCATCGAACCACCCCGCCCAGGCCGCGGTGTGGGCGTTCGGCACGATCGCGGAGGCGAAATCGGGCGCCAGCGGGTTCTGGTGCGTGAAGTGGAACGGGGTGTCGCCCTGGGTGGTGCCAAGGTTGCGCGTTGGGAGGAGGAAAGTGCGGTGCATGGTCCGACAATGATTACACACTGTTGGGCGCGAAGTCGATCCTCCGAAGTCGGTGTTCATGTCGGCGGAGCCGGCGCTGTGATGTGGAAGACCCCTCATGCGCCAGGAGCCCCCGATGGACACGTTGTTCGGATTCGATGACCTCGCCGAGAACCGCCAGCCCGCCAAGTACGAGATCGCCCCGAGTCAGGAATCGGCCGAGCTTGTCCGCCAGCAGGTGATCGCCCGGATCATCGAACACAACCGGACCGCGTCGGCGGCTTTCCTCGATCAATTCTCGGACGACCAGCTCCGCTTCTATCTGGACCACCTCCGCTCGATCGAGACCCCCCGCCGCTCTGCCAGGCCCTGGGTCCGCCCGGGAGATGCCCCGGCGGTGACGGGCGCCAGGAGTGTGGCCTAAATCCGCTGCCGATCGATCTTTACGAATGAACCCTGCCGCCCGACCTGTTCGGGCGGTGGTCGTTTTGGGCGCAATGGCTGCCGATTGGGGCACGAATCTCGCCGACTTTTCTGGACCAACTCAACTCGGACCAAGGAAGGTCCGATTTGCTGATCGTCGCGGGATGCGATGGTCGATGGTTGGCCTGCCAGTCGTCCGATAAAGGACATGCAGGCAACGACGATCTCGGGAGCTGCGGAGCAGCGGATGCGTGATGTGGATGCACATTCGAACCTGGCCGAAATGAAACCGGCCGCTGCTCGGAGCTTCAAGATGCCCAATACCAGCACGACCCTTCGCCTGGGTGTGATTTCCCTCCTCGCTGCCTCCGGCTTTGCCGGCGGGTGCTCGTACGACCAGAATTCGGAGTGGTCCACCACACCGGCAGAGGCCAAGCCACTTGCCAAGGCCCAGAACCAGAACCCGAACCGCTCGGACGACACGTACAAGATCACGATGATGGACGAGGAAGGCTCGGTCTGGGATGGTCTGTTCGAGCAGCCTGAGACCGAGGGTTATGCCGCTACCGACGAGTTCGGCGCTGGCAACCCGATCGATATCTTCGGCACCATCAACGGCCGGGCGATGACCCAGGGCAACCCCAACGCCCCGGCCGCCTACGACCCGGCAGACCTGCACCGCGTGAGCTTCAGCTCCTACGGCTCGGACTTCGACCCCGTGGTCACGGATGACGGCCAGTACGTCTTCTACGCCTCCACCCAGCACCGCGAGACCGCGGATATCTACCGCAAGCACGTCAACAGCAGCGTCGTCAGCCAGATCACCAATGATCCGGGTCACGATGTCATGCCCTCGCTCTCGCCCAACGGGCAGACGATCGCGTTCTCCAGCAACCGCCAGGGCAACTGGAACATCTACCTCATCGATGCCGAGGGCGGCCAGGCTCGCCAGATCACCAATGACAGCTCGCACGAGCTGCACCCCTCGTTCAGCCCTGACGGCTCACAGCTCGTCTACTCGCGCCTCGGCCCTGTCAGCCAGCGCTGGGAGATGTGGCTCGTCGATGTCAACAACCCCATGGTCAAGCACCAGATCGGTTACGGCCTCTTCCCCGAGTTCTCGCCGGTCGGCGGCACGGGTGCCAACGGCGGCGACCGCATCGTCTTCCAGCGTGCACGCGAACGCGGCTCGCGCCTCTTCAGTGTCTGGTCGATCGACCTGGTCGGCGGCAACGAGGCGCTGAACCTCACCGAACTCGCCTCGAGCTCTGATCACGCGCTGATCAATCCGAGCTGGAGCCGCGACGGCAAGCGCGTCGCCTACGCAAGTGTGCCGCTGGCGGCAACCACCGGCAACGGTCAGCCCACTCACGCTGACATCTGGATGAGCAACATCGACGGCACGGGTTCGACGAACCTGACCGCCGACGACGCGATCAACCTGATGCCGACGTGGGGCGCGGACAACTCGGTGTACTTCATCTCGAACCGCTCGGGCACGGACAACATCTGGGCGCTGGGTGCTCAGAAGGCCGTGATCGCGGCCGGCGAGCCGTTCGTCGGCCTGCCCGGTTCGCCCCGCACGGCCAAGACGCCCAGCAACACGAATCAGACCCGCACGCAGGATCAGTCCCCGGACTTTGCGGACTTCCCGCCCGGCCTGGTCCCGATCGGCGTCGAGTAAACGCATCTGTCCCGGCGGCTGGCTCAACGGCCCGCCACCGGCTTTGAATGGAAAGATCAGCCCGGCACGGACGCCTGGCGCAGAGCGGCAAGGACGCCATGACAAGTACAGAGAAATTGCTCGCTATGGTCGGGCTCACACTGCTGGCATTGCTGGTTGGGTGTGCCCGAGGACCGGAACTGGTCAACCCGACGGTGCTCCGCTCGCCGTACGACGCCTCACGGGGTGACGTGCTGTTTGCGGTGGCCCCGCTGCGAAACGAGTCGGGCACGACGGTGTTCAGGGTCGATGAGGTCACCGACGCGATTGTGCGCGCGGCTTCATCGGTGCCGGGCATCAGGTGCCTGCCTCTGAACCGAACCATCGCAGAGATGCGGGGGCTCGGTCTGCGGGAGATCACCAGCCCAAGCGATCTCGAAGCGCTCGCCGACGCGATGAACGTCGACGGGCTGATCGTTGGGACGGTAACGGCTTACGACCCGTACAACCCGCCGACGCTTGGTCTCTCCCTGGCGCTGCACGCGGGGAACCCAACATTTGCTGCTGGCCCAGAGCTTGATGAGATCCGGGGTGCGGTCAGTGATCCGCAGATGCCCGCGTCTTCGCGGTACGTGGATTCGCCGGTGGCCTCGATGTCAGAAGTGTTTGATGGTCGGAACCACTCGATCCAGATGCAGGTGCGTCGGTACGCCGAGGGGCGGATCGATCCGACGGCCGCCCGAGGATGGCAGACGTATTTAGCGAGCATGCCTCTGTACACGGAATTCGTGGCTCACGCCGCGGTCGGCCGGTTGCTCGATCAGGAGCGGCTCAGGCTCGTCCGGGCTCGCCGCCCAGAGTCGTCCCGCTGACATCCCCGCCCGGGGGTGGGCCGGGCAGCAGTGTTGTGAACTTCGGGGCAGTTGGCCCCGCATGTCAGCGAGAAGGAGCTCGGTCGATGTCTTCACTTCCGATTACAGAAAGCTTCGGTAGCTACCTAGTCGATGAGCGCCGGTTCAGCCCGTACACCGCACGGTGCTACGGCGCGGACCTGCGCCAGTACATCGAGCACCTGATGGCC
>CAXBOF010000102.1:0-6656 GCA_963977205.1 uncultured Phycisphaera sp.
GACGGGACGGTGCTCTCGATGACCGACCCCGAGGGGATCGAAACACGCTACGCGTACGATGACCTGGGTCGCCAGATCACGGTCATCAGCAACTACGCCGACGGCTCGCCGGGCGGTGGTGCCAACGACGACGAGGACCAAGTCGTCCAAACGGAATACACCGACGGGCTGCGCACGAAACTCATCGCGGATCTGGCGGGTGGGGGCGACGACCAAGAGACGATCTACACGTACGGCGTGGCTAAGGGCGCATCCGCCGGTGACTCAAAGATCGGCTCGGGGCGGCTGCTGTACAAAGTCCAATACCCGGACTCTGCGGGCGGCTCGGACGTGGTCACCTACGCCTACAACGCGCTAGGTCAGACGATCTGGATGAAAGACCAGTCGGGCAATATTATCGAGACGACCTACGACGACGCAGGACGAACAACGGACCGCGCGGTGACGACCCTCGACGCCGATTTCGACGGGGCCGTGCGGTTGATCTCGATGGCTTACACCAGCCGGAGCCAAGTCGACACGGTGACGCAGTACGACGCGGCGACGAGCGGCTCGGTCGTCGACCAGGTGCGATACACCTACGACGACTGGGGGTACATTACCGATTTCGACCAGGACCGCAACTCCGCGATTAGCGGCGACGAGTACACGGTGAGCTATGCGTACGCCCAGGTCGACCACGACCGCAACGGGGGCTACGAGGTCGCCGAGACGGTCCGCCGGACGGGGATGACCCAGCCGGACGGGTCGAGCGTGACGCTGAGTTACCTGACGACCTACTCCTCGATCGCCCGTCACGACGACGACGTCAGTCGCGTGACGGCGGTGCAGGCGGGGGCGACGTATGTGGCCTCCTACGGGTATGCTGGGACCGGCATGCTGGTCGAGACACGCCTGGACGAGGCTTCCGTCTACTCGAACCTCTACAACCGGGAGTCGGGCGCCTACACCAACCTCGACCGGTTCAACCGCGTGACGACGAGCGCGTGGGCCAAGGATATGACGACGGACTTCAATTTCGTGGAGCTCGCGGTCACCTGGGACCGCGGGTCAAGCACCACGCGGGTCGAGGACCACGTCCTGACCGAACTCAACAGCACGACCAGCAACTTCGACTGGGCCCTGGACAACGACGACCTCGGGCGTCTAATCGACGCTGATCGCGGGGACTGGACGGGCTCGGCGATCGGGACGACACGACATCAGGAGACCTGGACGCTCGACCCGCTCAGCAACTGGGACCGGTACAAGCTGGACCTCGATGGCGACGGCTCATACACGGATCCGGACGAGCTCGACGACACCCGCACCCACAACAAGGCGAACGAACTTCTGACTCGAGATATTGATACAGATACCTCTGTCGACTTCACTTTAGTCTATGACGAGGTCGGGAACCTGACCGATGACGGCGAGACGTACGAGTACGTCTACGACCCCTTCGGCCGCCTCCGCAAGGTCCTCGACCGGACAGATTCAAGCGTGGTGGCTGAGTACCGCTACAACGGGCTGGGCTTCCGCATCAACGAGCACTACGACGTGGATACGGACGGGGACGTCGACGGCAGCGACAACGTCTACTACTTCGCCTACACGCCGGACTGGCAACTGGCGGCGACCTTCCGTGACAGCGACTCGGACCCGAAAGAGACCTTCCTCTGGCACCAGAGCCGGTCGAGTTATATCGATTCGGTCATCCACGTGAACCGTGACATCTCTAGCGGCTGGACGGGCGCGGCCGATGGGACGCTCGAAATCCGCTACCACCCGCTGCAGAGCTGGCGGGCGGATGTGGTGTGCTTGATTAACTCGGACGGCACGCAGGTCCTTGAGCGTGTGACATACGACCCGTACGGCACCCCGGCGGTGTGGAACCCGGCCGACACGGGGCTGGATGGGGTCCTGGCCGCGGCGGACTACTCGCAGTTTGTCGCCAGAGCGAACAACTCCGACGTGCTTGCTGACCTCAACCTCGATGGGGCGTGGGACCTATCGGATGTGACGGTCTGGACGGTGCTCTACAATACGGGAGACGCTGTCACTCGGTGCGAATGGAAACCGGATCGGGTACGCTGGCGCGCTCATTCTAGAACATGCAGCATATTATTGCTCGAGACCATTCATATATGATAGCTGCACAGGTATTATATTAAACGCTAAATCAGCAATAAATTCAATACCGCGAGCCAGCAACAGCACACCTTCAAATGTGCCACTCGCGGACAATAATTCAATTAATTTATGCAGTGCTTCTGATGATTATGCAGATTGTCCTCGAGTTTCAAGGCATCTTTTTAAACCTGTTTTTGGTTTTTACTATATTTCGACCTCGAGTGTCGGAGCTGCGACGCACGGGCCTTACGGGAATATTGCTGCAGAAGTTGACTTTGATTTTCGTGTCGAGTACGACTTGCTTGACAGCACATTTTTTGTATCAGTCCAGCTTATCCATCGCGGATTAAACTATGCCAACGGCAACACAGGCGCGTTTATAGTAGATCCGTATAGGTTCAATGTGCTCAACGATTTAACAGGAGACACTCTTTTTCGTGTAAGCAGTGCGTATGCAGATAGCGAGACAATTTTCGAAAGCAGGTGTGCCATTTCATGCAATGGTCGCAATCTTAGTGCCGGACCGTGCACAGAATCGAGGGTCCCCACGGTTCAGTACAAGTATAACTATAGTTTGTTTGTAAGCAACCCACGAAGAAGTAGCATGCACAGAATTAGCGGGTCGATAATATACACAATAAGAAATAATTTGCAGACTAAAATCGATAGATATGATAATTTTTTGGTCGACGATCTTGATTTGGTTCGTATTTATGTTGCCGGCGTAATAAATATCTGGAACGATCAAGCTGGTGGGACGACCGTTCTGAACATTCCGGTAGGGGGTTGGTGGTCGTGTCTATGCGCCGGTCAATAGCCTGTGTGGTCGCAGTCTTGCTAGTGCTGGCCATTGCAACCGCATGGCTAATTAGCACCAATTTATGCAAACCGAAACAAACGGTATACGGACCGCTAACCCGTTCCGGCAACATGACCAACAAAAAGCCAGAAGATATAATTATAATACTAGAAGAAACACAATATATATTTTATTCAGAATATAAATCGTACTATATTAATAATTATGCGCCTAATATTCGTGAATACTCCAAGGTACCCATACCAAACGATTTAAAAATTGATACCGCTTCGACCTCGCAAGTTGGATGGAAAGAAGCGATTGATTATAAATGTCCAAGATATGTCCCCAGTACTACATGCATAGCCGCCATTGTGGCTGTTGATATTGTGTGCTGTATTGTGCTTGTTGTATTATTTGTAAAATGTATTATTAAGATATATAGGCATAGAAACAATAAATGTACTCGCTGCGGATACGCCTTGCTCGCGGGCGGATTGCGGATTACACAATGCCCTGAATGCGGTTTTTCAGACTTATAGTAACAGAGTAGCGGACGAGCAGGGGGTGTACCAAGAAGAACGGCAGGCACAGTGTTCTCACCGTTGCCTACTCGCTTCAATCAGATGTCGCCGCTCGATGCAGCCCACATTCGTCGTGAGCACCACCTTTCAGGTGGGCCAGGAGTTTGTGCGCTGCCTTATGCGGCATCTAGACGGTGTTCCGAGACACTGATGACCGGATAGGCCAGCCTCGGATCACCACGGACACACCGTCTGTGCATCTTGATTCTGGGCTCGACACCTCCCCTCTGTGTGTAACTTACTGTCTCGATAGCCGAGGCCTCTCGTTCCGCCTCGTAGGGCGTCAATGTACCATGGGCCGTATGTGGTCGGTACCGGTTGTGCCAATCCGAATAAGAGTCGAGACGTCCTCGGACTGCCTTCGTGCTCATCGGCATCGCCGACCGACGTACCCACAACTTCACATCCTTGAAGACCCGCTCGACCTTCGCGTTGAGTTGCCATGTCCGGACTTGGCATCGGACGTGAACGATGCCAAGAGACTCAATACGCTGGTGGAACACCGCTCGGAACTGGCTGCCATGATCGGTCACCAGAAATCGCGGCGAAGCTCCACCGCTCTCGATCGACGACACGACCAACTTCACCAGATCCTCAGATCTTGGTTTACGGCCATACGTCTTCATCGCGATGATCTTCCTGCTGAAGCCGTCGACGATGGCCGCAATCTCGATCTTCTTCCAGAGTACCCGGATCTCGGTCATGTCCAGATGTCACACCTGATTCGGCTTCGCCGGGTAGCGCACATGTGTCGGCGCCTCAGTCATACGAACTGGCGCATGCTGTTTCGCCAGACTCGGCGGGCCCTCCTGAAGCACTCTCCTGATCGATGTCCGGCTTACTCGGATGCCCGCTCGCATAATGTGCCGAGCGATCGTCCGCGTCCCGAACTCTGGCTCAGGGAAAGCCTCTCTAATCTCGTGAACAAGCCGGCGGACGCCATCGTGCAATCGGTTTCACGGCGGGCCGCCGAGCAGTTGCTCGGTTTTGAGTTTGTCATGAACAGCCTTCTGCCAATTGCGGATCGTGTTGGGGTGAACGACGAAACAGGCACCCGCCTCCTTGGTCGACCACCCTCAGAGCTTCATGACAACAAGGATCTGGGCTCGCTCCGAGGGCGAGCAGTGCAGCCGCTGGTGTGCGGGCTTCCGCACTTGCTGGGATCTGAAAACGGCAGTTCACCCTCTAGAAGCGACGCGTTGTGATGCAGGGCGTCACGCTGCCCGAGGAGTCTCACCAACGGCGAGGCATGCTCCAACATCCGGGCCCTAGCCGTCACGGCGGCGTACAGAAAGGCAGTAGCGATGCCCTCGGCCAGCTCCCAAGCGGATCGGTCTTTGCCCAAATTAACACCCCCGCTGCGATGTCCGACTCTGCACAGGCGGACATGCATAAACACCTGCAATATAAGTGTTTTAGGATGCACCGATCCCTCGAAAGCCGGACACATCGGACATCATCAGGGTAACGCACAAACTCCTGGCCCACCCCAGTGAGGGCAGATTGGAGGGAACCAAGACCGACTGTTAGATGACCCCACTAATGGGCAATGAGAAACGCCGCCAGACGGCGGCGCGAGAGACTGTTTGACATATCTGGGATCGCCCACCGCTTTCGGTATTAGTGTGGCGCAACCTCGCCTCGTCAAATGCCGCAAAGCAACCGAATAGGGGCCCTCAGGGGCCTTTATTCGCTTTTACAGAGACTCGGAACTTGCCCAGAGAACGGCTGATTCGGCCCCAATTGAGCAATGAGTCTCTGGGGCCAAGTTCCATGGTGTCCCCGCACCATCAATTCACTAATCTGCGTCTATCTAGGGTCATCGGGGGTTCGAATCCAGTCTTCCCTGCTGTGCCCCACCACTGCTCAATAGAACCACTTCTTCGTGGGCTAGTTGAAAAGGACACCTTGGGTTCGGAATACCACTCAACCGCCCCTCTAGACTGCCGTTACTCATCCTTGATGATCTTCACAGCTTTGTCGTACCAGTTCAAAATCAGCTCAACGTGCGTAGCCGGCGTCTCCTGTTGGCCGCGGACGATGCGGAGTTGGCGATTGCCTGAGAGGCTGGCTCCTCCCCCTATGAAATCAGAATTCACGGGGAAGACCCCGACGGTTGGCTCGCCGACTCGGGGCATGTCGCCCGGGGTCACTGGGTAGATGTCGATTCTGGCTCGGTCGAACACGATCAGCATGAACGGCGCATCAGGATCACCCGCCGCATCGCCCTCGGATTCGGGCGCTCCCGGGCGTCGCGCCGGGTCCAGTTGCCACTGGGGGTACCGGGCTCCACGTGTGGTGACCGGGACGCTTCTGCCAAAGGAGCCGTCCTCGTTGATCGTGCGGACATAGATCTCTCGGCGTCCGGTCTCATCGCTGGTGTAAGCGATCATCGTGCCGTCGGGTGAGTAATCACTCCAGGCAACATTTGAGTCGTTGTCAGAAACGGGTTTCAGAGTCCCGGTACCGTCGAGCTTGACCTCATAGTTCCTGAACCCTTCGGGCTTCTCCCACAAGACGAGCACACGATCGCCTGAAGGGTGGATGGCCACCGGCGCAATGAACCCGACCTCGACTGGCTCGATGATGAGCCGGGGCTCGAAGCGACCGTCAAAGGAGGCAACCTCGACCGAGGCCTTCCCGTTGATCATTCGTGCGTAAACCAGGGTGTCATTGTCGGGCCCGAGGAAGGGGTAGTTGAGGTCGCCGCCCTGCACGCCGCGGACCCGCCGCATGCGAGGGGTGTCGAGCTCGGTCCCCCAGATCTCGAACCGGTTACTCGGAGAATTGACCACGACCACGAGACGGGACTCATCTGCCGAGACAGCCAAGTGCTCAAGATACGGCTTGGATTCAATTCCGAGCGAGGTCAGCTCGCCGTCCGGGGACTGAAACACGATGTCGCGGTCTGCGCCCTGGACGCCCCCGGGCAGGAAGGCGATGGTGCCGTCGTTCGCCACCTCAAACCTGGCATCGAGTTCATTGGCGTTGACGCGGAGACCTGCCACCAGCTGCTTGGCGGGCCCCACGGTTCTGGTCGCGAGGTCGAGCTGGGCCCCGTAAAGAGTTGACCCCCGGGTGAAGAGCAGCGAACCATCGGGGCCGATCCTGGCCGACTCGGTGTTCTCGACCAAGAGTTTCACCGTGGCGGTTTCCATGTC
>CAXBOF010000103.1:0-6636 GCA_963977205.1 uncultured Phycisphaera sp.
CCCTCGGAATTGTCGTACACGATCGGTATCAACCGTTCCATTCCGTGTCTTGATCTCGAAGCGGCGGATGATTTTGTAGTTACTGCGTCGGGCGGTTCGGGCGTGTCTGTATTTTACCTTGAAGAACTTCGGCCTAGCCTGCTCGAGACACACCTAGTTCGTGATCCATCATTTACCCAGCCGCTGGGTCGATACTTTGCAATCGACAACAACATTGGCTACTTTGTGTACACCTCGAATGGCCGCTCAAACCCTGGCGGTTTGGACATTATCGATTTGCACGACCCTTCTCAACCGGAATTGCTTAGTAGGTATCCTTCGTTTAACCCGACGGGTGTCGTTGTGTCTGATTCTGTTGCATATGTCGCCGACGGCTCTCGGGGCGTGGACGTTCTAGACATAAGCGACCCCCTGAATCCTTCTCGAATTACCCTTGTTACTACACCGGACGACGCGCGGTTTGTGTCCCTTGATAACAACCTTCTGTATGTTGCTGCAAACAATGCCGGCCTGTTGGTATATGATATTTCTGACCCGTCATTGCCGACTCTTGTTGGGACATACGACACGCCCGGTGCCGCGTATGTCGTCCAGTTACACGATGGGATTGCTTATGTTGCCGCCAACAGCTTCGTTCGGCTGCTTGATGTATCCGAACCGGGGTCGATTGTGGAAATTGGTGCAGTTGACGTTGACCTAGCGTGGGATCTCACTGTTGATTTCCCACATGTCTATGTTCCCAACGGCGAAAGCGGGCTGGCCGTTATTGATGTCAGCGACCCCACAAATCCCGTGATCGTGAGTGAGTATGACACCGCGTTCTGTCACGGCATCACACACCAGGGCACGAAGGTCTATCTCACGGATCATTTCGCACTCAACATCTTCGATGTGTCTGATCCGACGAACCCAGTTCTGGTCGGCGTTCACGACACGCCGGGCGATTCCGAAGACGTCACCGTCGCAAACGGCTTTGCCTATGTCCCAGATTGGGACCGCGGGCTTCAGATTTTCGATATCAGTTCCGATTGCTCCTCGCCCTGCCTCCCCGACACCAACCACGACGGCGTCCTCTCCCCAGCCGACTTCTCTGCCTGGGTCGCCGCCTTCAACGCATCCGCCCCCGAGTGCGACCAGAACGGCGACGGCTCCTGCTCGCCCGCGGACTTCTCGGCCTGGGTCGCCAACTACAACGCGGGCTGCTGATCGCAACGCTCCGATTCCGCCACAACCCTTGACTTGTCCGGCTCCGTGCATGATGCTGGGCTCCTCACCGGCATTCCATATGGAGCATCGTTATGGGTCGTATTCGTTCGCGTCGTCTTCTTCTCGCTGCAACGCTCGGCCTTGCGGGCACCGCCACGGGACAGATCACCAGCAACTTCGATGCCGACCTCGAAGGATGGATGGTCTACAACGACGGCGCGATCACATACGATGCTGCCATCGGAAACCCCGCCGGCTCGGCGCGGATCTCTGACTTCGGCTCGGGTTCTTACTTCGGATTTCTTGCCCCCGCCGCGTACCAGGGTGACAAGTCCAGCTACTACGGCGGCACACTGAGCTTTGATATCCAGACCAACAACCCAACAACCTCCGGCGCCAACCAGCCCGACATCGAGATCAATAACGGCGGCCTCAGGATCGTGCGTGACTTCCCCGCTCCCGCGGACAGCGCGTGGATCCATCGTTCCGTGAATCTTGACGTTTCGGACGACTGGCGCGTCAACTCCGTCAGCGGCGCCGTCGCCACCGAGGCCGAGATCCGGGCCGTGCTCGCCAACATCACCGCGCTGCGAATCCGGGGCGAGTTCAGCACCATGACCTCCGACATCACCCACCTCGACAACGTATCAATGACCCCGGGCAGTCAATGCCTTGCGGACACCAACGGCGACGGGGCGGTCACCCCTGCAGACTTCTCTGCCTGGGTCGCCGCCTTCAACTCACAAGCCCCAGAGTGCGACCAGAACGGCGACGGCTCCTGCTCGCCCGCTGATTTCAGCGCCTGGGTCGCCAACTACAACGCCGGCTGCTGACACAAACCGCCCCTTTTCACAAAGTGCTTGCCCGGTCTTGTCTGTTTCTTTACTGTGGAGCCGTGCGGAGCCGACGAGGCCCCGCCGCCATGGGACATGAAGGAGACTGACATGATTCACGCTCGCACAATCGCTGTCGCTGCGCTCGCCGCGTTTGCTGGTACCGCTGTAGCCCAGAACGGGCTGTTCATCTCCGTCGCCGACAACCTCGGCACCGAGATCAACGGCGGACCCTACACCGACAACGATGTCATCCAGACCGACACCGGCGGCACATTCTCCAGTCTCTTCTTCTCCATGGACAGCGGCGACCTCGACGCCTTCCACATCCTGCCCAGCGGCAACTACCTCATCTCCAGCCTTTTCAACGGCAACATCGGCGGCAACACCTTCGACGACGCCGACCTCATCGAGTACAACCCCAACACCGGCGCGATCGTCGGCAACTACCTCGGCATCGGGCTCACTTCTTTCACCAGCAGCGCCCCCGATATCTCGGCCGCCACCACCGATGAGAACGGCAACCTCTACTTCAGCATGCTCGGATCGACTAACACCATGAACCACACCGGCGGGTCCATCACCTTCACCGACGGCGACATCATCCGTGTCGACGCCAACACCGGCATCGCCTCGCTCTTCCTCGCCGAGGCCGACCTCTTCGATGACGGCGACGGCGATGTTTACGGCCTGCACTGGATGGGCGACGGCTCGCTGCTCATCAGCGCCAACGAGGACGAAATGATCAGCGGCAACCAGTTCCTCGACGGCGACGTCTTCTTCTACGATCCGGGCAGCGACAACTCCGGGCCGTTCTTCAGCGAAAGCAGCTTCACCGACGGCGTCAACACCCACGACATCGACGCCGTTTACTACAACATCCCCGCACCGGCCAGCGCCGTCATCCTCGGGATGGGCGGCCTGCTCGCCAGCCGTCGCCGCAGATAATCACACAGACACACGGAGCTCCACATGACACACAGCACGTCCACGCGGTTCACCAATCGCGCCATCGCTGCAGCCGCAATCCTGACAGTCGCGGGCAGCGCCCACGCCGCCGACAAGATCATCGCCTCCATCGAGCTCGGCTCGATCGTTGTGCCGACCACCACCGGCGCAACGTTCATGCCCACATTCGAAGGTCTGACCGAACCCGTCACGGGTGTCGGCTTGTCGGGCACGTTCGTCGTGCAGACCGGCGACTTCAAGGACGGCCTCGGCCCGTGGTCGCTCGATGTCATCCTCAATTCCACCCCGCCCGCCGGCGGCTCGCCGCTCGTCTGGCACCCCATCGGCGGCGACGTCACCATCGCCGACTTCCCATTGCAAGACGGCACCACCGGCATCGCATCCGCAGATGGCAACGGCACGTGGATCTTCGACTTCCAGAGCGACGTCCCGATTTCCAACTGGATCTACCGTCTCGACGACACGGTCGTGTATCTCCTAGCCGACGCCGAGGACATCACGACCAACTACGACGCGACTCCCGACACCGGCAATTCATGGAGCCGTCCTTTCTTCATCGCAGGCGTTTCAGGCCTCGGCCCCGTCGCATACCAAACGTTCGAGTTCACGGTCAGCGAGTCGGGGCTCTACGACCTCTCCAGCGTCCTCTCCACTGGCGGCGACCACTTCACCTTCTTGTACGAAGACGGTTTCGATCCGGCGCAGCCGCTGAACAACCTTTTCGATTACGGCCTGGGCAACGGCAACTCGCCCTTCGGTGCGCCCCGCGGCACATCCGAAATGAGCGCCCTGCTCTTCGAGGGCAAGACCTACACCTGGGTCACCAGCCAATGGTCGGCCGGCAGCACGATCGCGACCTCAACCAACACCATCGTCGGCCCGGGCATTATCACCGAGACCGGCCAGTGCCTCGCCGACACCAACGGCGACGGATCAGTCACCCCCGCAGACTTCTCCGCGTGGGTTGCCGCCTTCAACGCCATGGCCCCCGAGTGCGACCAGAACGGCGACGGATCCTGCTCGCCCGCGGACTTCAGCGCCTGGGTCGCGAATTTCAATGCTGGCTGCTAATCAATTTACCCAAGCCGTGCACTGTCATTTCGTTCTTGTGATGGCCCAAAGCAACCCGTAATCTATTGAGAGAAAGAGGACTCGTACGATGCGCACTTCTAGGACACATTGGCTTGGCGCCCTCTTGATTTGTTGTGCTTCTTCGACGGGTGCCCAGTGGTCGAACGCCGGCGGCAACGCGGGACGCAACGGCCAGTCCAGCGAGATCGGGCCCGCAGCAGCAGAGATCCTCTGGTCAACCTCCGCAACCTCCATCATCGCATGGCAACCCGTCATCGAAGACCGGCGGGTCTACGTCGTGCGCCAGAACGGCTTCCCGCCCGAACCAAACTCAGACGAATCGCCAATCCTCTGCCTCGATCTCGACACCGGTGCCGAGCACTGGCGCATCAACATCCCGTTCAATACCGGCAACTGGACAACCTGGATCGCCGGCGTCAAGGACGGCAAACTCTTCGCCGCCCGCTCGGGCAACGGCGACACCTCGATCGCCCCGCTGCGCTGCTACGACTCAACGACCGGTGCCTTTCTCTGGAGTTCACAGGACACCATCGGAGCCGGGCCCTACGACGGCGTCGTCTTCGCAGACAACGGCGACCCCATCGTCGCAGACTTCCGCACCATCACCCGATTCGATGCAGACACGGGCAACACCGTGTGGCGGACCAACCGCACCTGCTCGGCCACCGGAAGTTGCGGCGGCGCTCTCGGCAACGGCGCCATCTACATCGCAGACTCCGTTCCCGGCGGCCAGGCTATTAAGAAATTCGACCTCTCGACTGGCGCATTCGAGTACACCGCGCCGGTCATGCCGGGCTTCACACTCCAGAACACACCAATGGTCAGCACCGACGGCACCATCTATGTCCCGCGCTCACAGAACAACCCGGTCACCGACTTCCTCTATGCGTTCAATGACACAGGCTCAGCCCTCACCCAGCGCTGGGCAGTCCCGACCCAGTGGACCACCTCCACCGAACTCGCCGTCGGCCCGGACGCAAGTGTCTACTTCATCGCGCCCGGCAGGATCCTGACCAGGCTCGACGCCGCGACCGGCGCTGTCATCGACCAGGCCGCCGACCCGATCGATTACGATGGCTCGGGCATGTCACCACGAATGGCGACCGACGCTCTCGGCCGTGTTTATCTCACAAACGGCTCTTTCGCCAACGGCAGACTCTACTCGTTTGATGCCGATCTTCAGCTCAGATGGTCCCAGGCGGTCACCAACATCAACATCGGCGGCCCCGCACTCGGACCCGACGGCACGCTCGTGGTCGCGGGCAACAGCACAATCATGCGCGCCTACAGAACCGACCACTGCCTCGCCGACACCAACAACGACGGCATGCTCAGCCCCGCCGACTTCTTCGCATGGGTCGCAGCATTCAACTCCCAAGCCCCCGCCTGCGACCAAAACAACGACGGCTCCTGCTCACCCGCCGACTTCAGCGCCTGGGTCGCCAACTACAACGCGGGGTGCTAACAGTTCTCGGACGACAGAATCTGCCCATTCTTCCGGTACACTGATGCGCCGCGCGGCCGGCCGACGCGTTCTTGTCGGAGGTAACCCATGCAACGATTTGTCGCCGCTATTGCCGCCCTCTTGTACGCAGCGGGCAGCGCCGCCCAGCCCGTCACCGAGGCTCACATCCTCGCGCCGAGCGACCAGACCGATTCGCTCCAGTTCGGCGATCACGTCGACATCCACGATGGCATAGCGATCGTCTCAGGCCTCGGGCTCTGGACCGTTCCCGTGCCGGGCGCGGCCTACCTCTTCGACACCTCAACTGGCACACAGCTGGCCAAACTCAATACCCCAGCGATCGATGGCCCGGACCAACTGCTCTTCGGTGCCGCCATCGGACCAGGCCGAGCCATGGTCGCCACGCGCAACTGGGCATTCACCGGCACATACACGCCGCGCATCTGGCTCTTCGACACCACGGACCCGGCCAGCCCCGTATTTATCTCCCACATCCAGCCAAGCGACGCGGGCAATGGCGACGACTTCGGCGATTCGATCGCGATCGACGGCTCACTCGCCATCGTCGGCGCCCCATTCAACAACGGGGCCACCACGACCTCGGGCGCGGCCTACCTCTTCGACACAACCACCGGCACCGAACTGGGCAAGATCGTCGCCAGCGACGGCGAATCCGTCGACCAGTTCGGCTGGTCTGTCGATGTCGAGGGCAATCTCGCGGTTGTCGGAGCCCGCTGGGAGGACGAGTCCGCGCCCAACGGCGGGGCCGCGTACCTCTTCGACATCTCCGATCCGGCCAACCCCGTCCTGCGCGCCAAACTCTTCGCGCCCGTTGCCGACCAGAACGATTACTTTGGCTACTCCGTCGCAATCGCCGGCAACATCGTCGCCGTCGGGGCGATGTTCGACGACGACCTTGGCCTCGATTCCGGAGCTGTCTACATCTACGACATCACCGACCCCGCAAACCCCTCGCTTGCCAAGAAACTCCTCGCCAGCGACGGCAACCCCACCGACGACTTCGGCTGGTCCGTCGCCCTCGAAGGCACAACACTCCTCGTCGGCTCGCGC
>CAXBOF010000104.1:0-6605 GCA_963977205.1 uncultured Phycisphaera sp.
CCACATACCCGAGCTCAGCGCTGGCGCGTGAAACATCCGCCCACGTCCGCTCGACATCGCCCGGCTGCATGGGCTTTCGCTCGATCACAGGCTCGCGCCCGACGACCTGACCGATCTTGGTGATCAGTTCATCCAGCCTGATCGGGTGATCGCCCCCGAGGTTCCACACGCGGTACCCGAAGCGGTCGATCTGGTCGTACGCCGCCACGACGCCCGCGACGATGTCATCGATGTACGTGTAGTCCCGGCTGGTCGAGCCGTCACCAAACATCGAGATCGACTCGCCGGCGTGAATGAGTCTCATGAACTTGTTGATCGCAAGGTCGGGGCGCTGCCTCGGGCCGAAGACGGTGAAGAACCGCAGCATGGCCGTCGGCATGCCGGTCAGGTGCCAGTGCGTATGACCGATGAGCTCGCACGCCTTTTTCGTGGCCGCGTACGGGCTGATGGGCGCATCGACGCTGTGCTCTTCGGAAAAGGGCACTGTGTCATTGTTGCCATAAACAGAGCTGGATGAAGCCACGACCAGCCGTTCGACGCCAGCCTTGTGGGCAGCCTCCTGCACGCCGGTCGTCGCCAGGACATTGGCCCGCGCGTACCCGACGGGGTCGGCGATGCTCGGCCGAACGCCAGCCTTGGCAGCCAGGTGCACCACGCCCTCGGGTTTGACTCGATTGAAGAGACCCTCGAGTCGGTTGTGATCACACAGATCGAGTTCGACAAACTCGAAGCCGCCTTCTGGGGAGGCCGCCTCGATCTCGCGGAGGTTCTGTTCTTTGAGATCCCGGCCGTAGAAAGGATCGAAGTTGTCGACGCCGACGACCCGGTCACCCCGGGCGATGAGGGCCTGGCAGAGATGCGAGCCGATGAAGCCCGCCGCACCGGTCACCACAATCACGCCGCCCGCCATCGGTCTCACTCCTCTTGCTCGATGGTGCCAGCGTATCCGCACGAGAGGCGGGGCACGCGATCAACCGACAGTGACTCTGGGTAAAAAAGAAGCAGGGTGCCAACGTAAATCGGCACCCCGCTGGAGGAGAGAGAGATCAGAGAATTGTACGGATTATCGGCAGCCCGGTTCGAATCCAAGCACATCAAATCCTCAAGTTCGCCCAAATTGACATCAATTTCCGAGTTTTTCCCTATCAAATGCACGAACACAATCCTTTCAAACAGCACGAACTCTCGGTCATCCACGCCTCTTCAACCGACATATCCACGCTCTCTGGACACTAAAAAAGCCGGCGAAAACCGGCTTGAGATCGGAGATTTACGTGTCCTGACAAGTATGTTGTCCGGAATTACACCGCCAATTCAGGTGGTGTCATTGTGAAAATGTTCAGTCTTCCCCTCGGCTGCGCAGCCGCTGACCGGTCTCAAACCGCTTTTTGAGGGCCTCGACGGCACGCTGGCGCTGCTGATCGTCCAGTTTCTCGAGCCGCTGTTGCAGGCGTTCGGGGAGCGCCTCGATGTTCACCGAGCCGTCCTCGTTGTAGATCTTGCTCCAATCGATCCGGGCCCTGTCGGCTCCGGCCTGACCTTCGGCTTGGCCGCCCCGGTCCTGGCGCGCGCCGGGCTCCTGCTGAGCACGCTCCTGGCGCTTGCGTTCGAGCATCATCATGTCGCAGTCCTGTGCCCGCTCCTCGGCTCGCAGCAACACCTCATCATCGATGAACTGCTGCTGGGCGGGCGAGAGCTGGGCGTAGATCCGCCGCTGGAGGTCGCCTGTTGACGGACCGGCCTTCATGAACTCCATGAGCTCACGCCGGGCGGCCTCCTGCTCGGGCGAGGGCTTAGCTTCACCGGCATTCCGGCTGACAGCACGAGGGGCAATTTCCGCAGCCCGGTCCAGTCCAACGGCACGCCGACGCTCTGGGCCACCCTCAAGCTCATTCCCACGCTCGACACGCGGGCGGGCCTGTGGCCTTACGCGTTCGGCTCCTACGGGTTCACGCATGTCGCGCTCGGCGGCCTCGGGCCTGCCGCGATCGGTACCGACTCCAGCAGCCGAACGCAGCGCGTCGAACTCCGCGCGGTTCTCCTGGATGAATGCCCGTCGTTCCTGCGCAAACTCGCGCATCAGCTCCCGGATGCGATCGTTCTGCTCCTGACTCAGACTGACCGCCGGGTCTGCCTCGGGCGAACCCATCAGGCGCAGAATCTGGCGCAGATCCTCGGCGGGGATGGCGTCCATCGCACCCAATCGGGCCTTGCCTGTTTTCATATCGCCGAAGTTGTCCTCGACGAGCGACGGGCGTGAGTCGTTCACGGCTGGGCCGCTCAGCAGCGGCTTGTCCGCGGCCTGACCCGAGGCCGATCCGGCGCAGATCATCAGCGAAACGGCGAACACACGCGTTGAAAGCGTCTTCATAGCAGTGGCTCCTTTCGAGCTTCGCACCTGTGCCCACCCCTGAGCTTCGGATGCGTCAGAGGGCCAAACGCACGAATCGACCCGGGATTGCAGTCCTTCCTAGCATGTCAGTCCTTACACGAAGGATAACCCCGATATGCCCACACTCAGCCGAGACTTCATCAAAGCCGCCCTCTCCAGCGCCGAAGGCCCCGACGGCCAGCCCCTGGTGCGTCACCTGATCTGGACCGCCGCCTGCGAGACCTTCGCGTCCGTCAAGCTCCACATCGAGGGTGTCACCGAGAAAGACAAGCTCGACAATTTCGCCCGGCGCGTGCACGGCTCGATCCGGGCCGCAGCAGCCGAGCAGGGCGTCATCCTGACCAGCCTCATCGTCGATCTCGTCGACGAGCCGGGCACGGTGCTCTTCAGCTCGACCTCCGGGGCCAAGCCCTCCGACGAGCAGTCCTCGCGCCTCGTCAAAGAGGGCGAAGCAAATACTCCGAATAAATCAGCGTCCGCAACCAATCAGCCCGCCGCACAGGCCGGCGCCGGTGCGCTCCCGGGGGTCACCAACATCATCGCCGTCGGCGCTGGCAAGGGCGGCGTGGGCAAGTCGACCGTGTCCGTGAACCTCGCTGTTGCGCTCGCGCGCAAGGGGCACGCTGTTGGTGTGATGGATGGCGATATCTACGGCCCGTCGCTGCCCACACTCCTCGGCCTCGCGGCCCAAGAGATGGTCGTCCGCGAACGACTCATCGAACCGTTCTACGTTCACGGCGTCAAGGCTGTCACCATCGGCAAGATGGTCGATCCCGAGAAGCCTCTCATCTGGCGCGGCCCGATGGCGCACGGCGCGTTCAAGCAGCTCACCGAGCAGACCAACTGGGGCGAGCTGGATTACCTCATCATCGACCTGCCGCCCGGCACGGGCGATGTGCCGCTGACCATGGCCCAGAGCCTGCAGCTCTCGGGCGCGGTGATCGTCTGCACGCCACAGAAAGTCGCGCAGGACGACGCGGTCCGCGCGGCCCGCATGTTCCAGCAGCTCGGCGTCGACATCCTCGGTGTCGTCGAGAACATGAGCGAGTTCATCGGCGACGACGGCAAGCACTACGACATCTTCGGCAAGGGCGGTGCCGAGACCATGGCCCAGCGGCTGGGTCTGCCCTACCTGGGCGATATCCCGATCACCATGGCGCTGCGCACGAACTCCGACGCGGGCGACCCGAGCGCGAACTTCGAGCCCGAAACCGCCGGCGGCGAGGCGCTGCCGCGGGCACTCACCAAGCTCGCAGAGAATCTCGAGAACCAGCTTTCGCTGGCTTCGATGCGCACAGGTAAGAGTAAGCCGAAGCTGACGATCAGCTAGTCACTTTATCAGGTGACCAACGGCGACGGCATGGTGATGCCCGCCGATTTCTCCGCCAGTGTCTCCAATTCCAACGCCGGCTGCTAATGTAAAATAACCCGTTTACATCATTTTGGATTTGTTCAACACCGGACACCCCTTACACTCTTGAAGGAATGAAGGAGTGGTTCATGTTGATACCAAGACGCCATTTGTTTGTACTTGCGCATCTTGTGCCCTGCGCCGCCTTGGCCCAAACCGAAGTTGGTGGAACAATTCTTCAGGACACAACGTGGCCGGTTTCAATGAGCCCATATGTTCTCACGACACCGATCGTAATCGGAAGCAACGCCACTCTCACAATCGAACCAGGATGCGAAATCCGACTCGGTTCGTCTCACAGCATTATAGTTGGAAGTCCTGCATTGGGCTCGGGCACGCTTGTGGCTGATGGTTCCGAGGATGCACCACTTGTGTTTACTTCGGCCAGTGATCAACCGCAACCGGGTGATTGGAACTCGATCATCTTCTCTGTCGATAGCGTTGGAACGGTACTGGATCCCGTGACGGGCGAGTACGTTTCCGGCAGCATAGTCAAGCATGCCGAATTCGAGTTCGGCGGGGGTGGCGCAGGCGACTCGGGTGCCCTCACGATTGTTGGAGACGCGGTGAGGCTCGACCACATTAAGGTGCGCGACATCGCAAACCACGGCTTGTACGTCGACCTATTCAATGATTCTCGGCATTTAACCATCACCAATTCTCACTTTATACGCTGCCACGCGACCAAGGCGGACGGGTTCAGCGGCGTAAGAGGCGGGGGAATCAACATCAATTACGGGTCTCAACACCTGCTCTCGAATATCCTCGTTGAGGACTGCTCGTCTACAGAATTGGGCGGTGGCGTCGCGATTGCAAACGCCTGGCAATCAACATTTGAGTTCATAACGATTAGAAACTGCAACGCGGATGAAGAAGGTGGCGGCGCATACTTCGGGACACCGGAGGCCACAATTACAGATCTGACCATCGATTCTTGCACCGCTGAGAAAAGCGGCGGTATGAAGTACTTTGGCGACAACAGCGTGATGGATCGCATAACCATTACAAATAACGGCGGTGATCTCAACGAATATTACGCGGGCGCATACATCGACAGCGACAACCTGCTGCTCAACAACGCGTACTTCGGCCACAACAAAGCTGGCACACTCTCATCCTCAGGTGTCGCCGGACTCTTCTTATCAGGAAGTACCCCGATCCTTGAAAATTGCGTCTTTGAGAGTAACGAGGCCTCGAACGGCGGCGGCGCACTCTCCATACACAGCTACGGAGCTATTCTACGGGATTGTGTTTTCAGAACGAACAAGGTGACTCGCGTGCCCAGCAATGGTGTTGCGGCTATCGGTGCATATCGACCCGATATCTTGTTGGAAAGATGCTTGTTCGATTCCAACGTATCCACCGGTATTGCCGGTGCTATCTATGTCGAGAGTTCTTCGACGACCATCAAAGATTGCATTTTCCACAACAACTTAAGTTTTTCCGATGGTGGAGCTTTGTTTGTTGATGGCGACAGACTCACTATCACAAACTCCGAGTTCCGTCTGAACTCGGCCGTGAGAGGAGGGGCAATCTACTTTGACAGCCAGGCAAACTCACCCTCCGTCGCGGGCGACCCAATAGCCGGAGTACACAACACATTTATCGCAAATATTGATGAAGATGGGTACGCTATCTACAACGACATCCCATTCCGAACCGATGGAAGCAACGATTTCGACCTCTCCGGAAACTGCTGGGGCAACCTCACGATTTCAGAGGTCCAAGATGTGATCTTCGATTATTTTGACGATACGAGCAGCAGCATTGCCGCAGTCAGTTCAATATTCCCGTGCTCATGTCTCGCCGATACCAACGGCGACGGCATGCTCAGCCCCGCCGACTTCAGCGCCTGGGTTGCCGCGTTCAACGCGATGGCCCCGAAATGCGACCAGAACTCCGACGGCCTCTGCTCGCCCGCCGATTTCTCCGCATGGGTCGCCAACTACAACGCTGGCTGCTGATCGAGATCAGTCCTCATCCTCACCGAGCTGCGCATCGTTGAGCGAGCTGCGGTACCTGCGGATGAAGTGCGCCGAGAGTTCCGCGCGTGAATGCACGCCGAAGTGCCGGTAGATCGCCTGCACGTTTTCGTGCACCGTCGGCACGCCGATAGCCATGCTCGCCGCGGCCTGCTTCTCCGTCATGCCCGCCAGAAGCAATTCCAGTGTCTCGCGCTGGCGTCTGGTCAGTGTCGCGGGGGTCGGCTGGAGCGTGCTGGCCACCGGGCCGCCGATCTGGCGCGCCAGTTCTCGGTGCGCGAGGTCGAGCAGGTACCACTCTCTCCTTCCGAATGGCTGCCCTCCGAGTGCGCGGTGCATCCAGATCGAGCTCGCCCGGCGCGTCCCCGGGATCCGGCAGATCGAGATGATGTAGTCATCAAGCCCCGCCACCTTGTGGATCTCATTGAACGCTTTGGATCGATACCAGCTCGCATCGTCCCAGATCTGCCGGCGAGAGCGCGTCACGCTGGGCTTGTTTGCCTTCAGGAGCGTCGTGAACTCCGGCGTGCGGTGCACGGGCGTTTCCTCGGCGTAGCGCTCCCACGCCTGCCGTTGCTTCTTCTTGGTGAACCCGAGACGGATCGGGCCATGACTCGGCGAGCGGGCCGGCGCGCCCGGCGGGACACCCTTCCAGCCCTTGTCCGCCAGATCCCGCAGATCCGCCAGTTCATTGCCGATTGCAACGCTGGCCGGCAGGATCTGCATCAGTCCCTCCATCGCGCACCGGCGCCAGGCCGGCGCATCATCGCCGAGCACCCGGCAGCGGTCCACGAGGGCATACACCCGCCGAAGATCACCC
>CAXBOF010000105.1:0-6604 GCA_963977205.1 uncultured Phycisphaera sp.
CCCACAGCGGGCTGATCGACGCGGCCAGGCGATTCAAGGACGTGCCGGGGTCTTCGTTTATCCGGCTTCAGAACTCCGATGTCGTCCGGCACCCCCTGGTGCAGCGGATCATCGAGGCCTACCAGTCCGACGGGCCGCACCACTAGTACGAGAACGATGGCAAAGGAAACGACCAAATCGAGCGGCCGGGGCGGTCGCGGCAAGCGCAAGCTGGCGGTCAAGCGCGAGACGCTGACGCTGACCTCACTGATGCGCCGCGCTTCGAGCACGCCCGAGCTCGGGTGGGGCGCGCTGATTGTCGTGGCGTTCACGTTGATCAGCGCATGGATGGTCTGGTGGGCGGGCAACGAGCCGATGGTCGCCACGGGCGACACCGCCAGGCGGACGGTGCTGACGCGCGTGCCGGTGCAGCTCTTGGATGTGGATGCGACCTCGCGCGCCAAGGAGCAGGCGCGCCTGCGTGAGCCGCGCGTCTACACGCCCGATGAGCCGTTGATCGCCGAGATCCTGACCTCTCTTGAGGGATTGCCCACGATCGTGGCCCCGACAGAGAGTGTCGAGCAGCTCGACAACGACATCCGCCGAAACTTTGCGATCGGGACGGAGGCGTACGCGGAGCTCAAGAAGCGGGCCGATGCCAACGGCGTGCCGACGGACGCGTGGCGCTCGCGAATCGAGTCGCTGCGTCGTCAGCTCGAACGCCGACCGATCCTGGATGCTCAGACGTATCGGCGTGAGCGCGAGTCGCTGGGCGACAACATCCAGCTTGCGTTCCCAAGCGCCAGGCGGAGCGTGCTCTCGGCGGGCGTGGTCAACGGCGACGACAGCACACTGCTCAAGCAGGCCGGCCGGGAGATGGCGACGCAGGCGGGCATTGCGCCGGCTCTGGTCCAGGTGGTCGAGGCCCGCATCGGGACGCTTACGAGCCCGACGTTCCGATTCGATCAGCAGACGACGGGCGAGCTCCAGGAATCGGCGGCGGCGCGCGTGCCTGCGGTGGTCAACGACCACCCGGCTGGCGGCGTGGTGTTCCGCGCGGGCGAGACGGTGACAACGACGCAGCTGGATCTCTTCCGCAAAGAAGCCGAGACCTACGCCCAAGTAGGCCCGCCCGAAGCGATCTATGTGAACCGGGCGGCCGAGATTTTCGGATGCCTGGCGATCGCGCTTGGCGCAGCCGGGTACACGGCTCTGTACTGCCCACGCATCCGGCGCAACCCGCAGCGGATGCTGGGCGTGGCGGCCTTGATGCTCTGCGCGCAGGCGGTGACGGTCTTCGGCACGGCCGGGGCTCCCGAGCTGCGGGGCGTGACCGTTTTGGCGCCGACGATCTTTGCCACTGTGATCCTGCTGATCGCCTACGACCCCAGGGTCGCTCTCGCGCTTGGGGCATTGGTCTCGGTCCTGGTCTGTCACTCGATCAATGAGCCTGTGGCCACCATGGCGGCCCTCTTGGCGGGCATCGGTGTCGCGGCGTGGCAGCTTTACGAGATCCGCGATCGGCGGACGCTGATCCGCGCCGGGTTTACGATCGGGACGACGCTCGCGCTCGCCACCGCCGTCGCAAGCACGGTCGGCCGGCCCGGTGCACAGGCCATCGATATGGCGCGCGTGCTGCAGGAATCCCTGACGGCCGGTGCCGGCGGCGTCTTGGTCATGGGCATCACACTGTTCATCCTGCCGACCATCGAGCGGCTCTTCCAGATCACGACGGGGATGACGCTCATTGAGCTGCGCGACCCGAAGCAGCGGCTCCTGCGCGAGCTGCAGCAGCGGGCGCCGGGCACGTACAACCATTCGCTGAATGTCGCGTCGATCGCCGAGACTGCGGCCGACGCGATCGGGGCCGATGCACTGCTGACGTATGTCGGCGCGCTGTACCACGACGTGGGCAAGATGAACAAGCCCGAGTACTTCGTCGAGAACCAGACCGGCGGCCCGAGCAAGCACGACAAGCTCAGCCCCGCGATGAGCCTGCTCGTGATTGTCGGGCACGTCAAGGACGGGCTTGAGATGGCGCGGGAGTTCGGGCTGCCCCGCAAGCTGCACACGTTCATCGAGGGTCACCACGGCACGACGCTTGTGGAGTACTTCTACGACCGGGCCAAGAAGCAGGCCAAGACCAAGGCCGAGGACTCGGGCGAGACACGGGCCGAGCTGCCCGAGGAGATCGAGTACCGCTACCCCGGCCCGAAGCCACAGACGAAAGAGGTCGCGATCCTGATGATCGCCGACGCGATCGAGAGCGCGACACGTTCGATGAGCGAGCCCACGCCGAGCCGAATCGAATCGCTGGTGCACGCGATCGCCAAGAAGAGGCTCGAGGACGGGCAGTTCGACGAGTGCGGCCTGACCCTCAAGGACCTGCACACGATCGAGGAATCCGTCGCCAAGAGCGTGACGGCGATCTACCACGGCCGAATCAGCTATCCGGGCAGCCCAACGGGTACGACGGGGCGATAACTCGCGCAGAATCCCGGACTTTGGAATACGCCGACCTCCGTGCGGTATAGTCCGTTGGAATGGTCAACCGCTGCATGCTCATATGGCTTGTGTTGCTGCACGCGTTCGTGCATCCGGGGCTCTCTGCAAGTGGAGAGCTGGAACTTGGTGATCGCATTGCCGGGGTGGTCTGTGCCCCGCAGATGGCGTGCGTCACCGATGCGGGTTGCTGCTGCGAGGCCTTGCCGACCGACCCCATACCCGCCCCGGAGCCGATTCAACTCCCTTCGAGGGGTGGCGTGGATCTGATTTCGATCCCTCAGACGAGCATCCCGGCCTTCTTGGCCAATGCCGATGCCGAGCTGGTTTCTGTACTTTCGATCCGGCTGATCGAGCCGGAGGCACACACACGCCGGCTCTCGCGGCTGTGTGTCTGGCGAACGTAGCGACAGGGCCCTGCGCAGTCCAAATGCGCTGACCCCGTTCACGTTTGACATCAGAGACACACATCCCAACGGAGCAATCCAATGAAAATCGCAATTGCATGCGCTGCGCTTATTGGCGCAGCGCTGACCGGCTGCGCGTCGCAGGTCGGCATGGTTTCGCATGATCACAGCACCCAGGAGGCCAAGGCCGTCAGCAAGATGCCCGAGAACATGGACGAGCGTCTCGGTTCGGGTCGGGTCGAGGCTCGGGTGAACGGGCTGAGCTGTCCGCTCTGCGCCGAGAGTCTGAATGCCGTGATGGGCAGGCTCGACGGAGTCGAATCTGTTCGGCTCGATCTCGACCGGGGCGTCGTGATTATGGACATCGGCAAGCCCTCACCGACACGGGGGCAGGTTGCAAAGGCCATCGACGACGCGGGCTTTACGTTCGTTTCGTTCCTCGAAAGCAAGGGAGGCTGAGCCGTGTGCATACAGAACAGACTTCTATTGACGGTCTGCGCGATCGCCGCGATGCTGAACGGTGCGCAGGCGCCGGCTCAGCAGCCGACGAATTCGCCCTCGGCAACGCTGCCCGGGCCGGGTCTATTCACGTACAGACCGATGCTGCGGTACGACAAGTTCTCCGATGCCCCCGGCGGTGCGGACGGGCAGACTGAACGCGTCCGATTCATGCACCATATCATGTACGGCCTCGCCCCGGAGTGGAGCGTGCTCGCGGAGGTTTCGATCGTCGACCGCGACGTCGAGACACCGGGCACCGATGAGAGCGAGAACGGGCTCGGCGATGCGAGGCTCGGCGTGAGCCACCGCTTCTACAGGCACGACTTCGGACCGATCGAGACATTCAGGGCTGCGGCACAGTTCTCGCTGCGGATGCCAACCGGCAGCGATGACTTCACCAACGATGCCGTCAACCCCTCTATCGGGGTCAGCACGACCACGATACTCGGGCGTCACGGGATTGGCGTGTCGGCGTCGTATGAACTGACGACCAGCTCCACGGACAACCCAGTTGATCCGGGTGACGGCTTGGCGGATCACCTGATGCTGGCCGGGTCTCATTTGTACCGAATCTGGCCCGAGACATACGCCGAGGGTGGGAATGTGGCGGTCTATTCGCAGGCCGAGGTGCTCGCCCATTTCGAGACCAACGGTGACGCGAGCCTTGACACGGCTCTCGGGGTATTAGTGGAGGCCCCACGATGGGCTGCCGAGTGCTCGGTCATCCTTCCGGTCGCTGAGGACCTCGATGAGAGGCCAGAGAGCGAGTTTGGGCTGGCGATCGGCGTTCGTTTCCTGTTCTAGCGCTCAAGTGTCGATAATACCTAGGAGCGCGAACCGCCGGGACGCGGAACCGGTCAGACACTCAGGAACGACGCTTGAACGACCAGGCGAGGCCCCATCTCGAAACGCCCGATTCGGGCGATGACGGGCCGCTCAGTGACGAGCGGCTCTTGGCGCTGTTTGTATCGGGTGAGGACGAGGCCCTGGGCGAATTGGCCCGGCGGTACGAGGGATTGCTCCTCGGGCTGTGCACGGGCATGCTCGGGGATCGGGCCTTGGCGATGGAGGCGGTGCAGGAGACGTGGCTTCGAGTGATCAGACACAGCAGAACGTATGACGGCAGGGCGAGTGTGAAAACGTGGGTGTACCAGATCGCGATGAACCGTTGCCGAGACCTCGGTCGCGCGCGGAGTTCGAGCAAGAACCGCGAACGCGTGCACCACGATCGGCTGCAGGGTGCGCGCAAGGCGCACGTGATCCCGACGGCTTCGTCGATCGATCCCAAGCTCGAGGCAGCCGTCGGCGCACTCGAAGAGCACCAGCGTGAGACGGTCATTCTGTGCTACCACCGAGGGCTGACGCATCGGCAGGCAGCCGAGGTGCTGGGTGTGCCGATGGGCACGATCAAGAGTCGGCTGAACAAGGCGCTGGAGAAGCTGCGTGAGAGCCTGGGCACCCAAGGCGTGGCGCCCGGCCGGGGGATCGAGGCATGAGCGATCCGAAACTGGACCAGATCGAACAGGGCCTCCGCGCGATGACCGAGCCGCGAACCGAATCCGGGCCAAGGCAAGCCGATGGCTCGACGGAGCTCTGGAAGCGGGCGCTGGAGATCTCGCGGGCCGAGGAGAGAGCCGGACTCGTCCACCCTGGTGCGGATCGCGCTGAGCGTTCGCGCGGCCGCCGGATGCTGATCGCGCTGAATGCCGTGGGCGTGGCGGCGATGGTGCTGCTGGCCGCGGGCGTGTGGACCATCATGCAGAAACCGACGCCGGGCAACACCACGGGAATCGGCACAGAAAGCAGTGCAGAAGGCTTCACGCCCGCTGTATCGGAATTGGCCGACAGCGGGCCTTCGCTTTTCGAGTCCCAGCGGCAGGCAGACCAACCCAACGAATCGGCATTCACTGACCATGCTTTCGAAGATCAGACACTGGCGATGGCCGATGAGCGCGACGACCATGGGTTTGGAGAGATGGGAATCGCGTCGCGGTCGGCCAAGATGATGGACGGTTCCGAGGCTGAGAATCTGGCTGACCTTGAACCGGCGGCTGATTCGCTCGCTCGCTCTCGGGCTTCGCGCGAGATCGCCGCGGGCCCTGATGCTGGCACCGACGGCGCACGTCTCCTCAAGCCCGACGCAACCGCGGAGGTGGATAACTCACACCCGGGAATCGGGCAGATGGCCTTTGCTCCAGAGGCGGGGCTGGCGCTCGAAGACGCCGACGCTTCGGTGATGGCGTTCGATCCGTATCTCGTCAACGCGGACATCGTGATCGAAGTCAGTGACGTCACGGCGGCCTTCAACGCGCTGTCGGAGTTGCCCAGGGCCGAGTTCGACGAGTTCAGCATGGTTGTCCCGGATGAAATAAACAAAGATGCCGAGCCGATCGACGAGCTGGTCCTGAACATGGCTCCCGCACGATTCAATCAGGCTCTTGGCGAGATCCGCGGGATGGGCAGAGTGATTGAGGAACGCCGCCAGATCGACACGCCCGCCCGCCGGGCCGGGGCAGCGATCGACTGGGCGCTTGTCAACACCGCCCCCAGCGCAGCCGCATTGCAGACCGTGATCGATGCGCAGGGCCTGACAGCCCACGAGCGGGCCCATCGGCACCTGCCGGCGGACGAGGCCGAGCAGCTTGAGGCGGTCCGCGACGCGTTCAATCAGATCGTGCAGCAACTGGAAGTGACCCGCCGATCGATGAACCTCTCAAGGATCAACGTGAGCATCAGGCAGGCGCCGGAATCCGATATCATCGAGGAATGACCACGGCCGAGCCAGAACTGACCCAGACGCAGCAGCACAGACGCATCGCTTCCATCGACATCCTCCGCGGTCTGGCGATGATTGTGATGGCGCTCGACCACGCTCGCAACTACTTCGGCCCGACGCCCTTCGACCCGCTGGATGCCGAGCTCACGACGCCTAGCTGGTACATGACGCGATGGGTGACATACTTCTGCGCACCCGTATTTGTGTTCCTCGCGGGCACGAGCGCGTACATGGTCAGGCATCGCGGCATGTCGCGCGAGGCGCTCTCTCGCCGGCTCTTCATGCGAGGCGTCTGGTTGATCCTGCTCGAACTCACAATCATCGACGCGAGCTGGGGATTCCTCTTCGGAGGGATGTGGGTGCTGCAGGTGATCTGGGCGATCGGGTGGTCGATGATCGTCCTGGGCTTCCTGATCCGCTTGCCTTTGCCATGGATCGG
>CAXBOF010000106.1:0-6564 GCA_963977205.1 uncultured Phycisphaera sp.
GGCGTATCTCATTTTCGTACTGCTCGCGATGACCGCGATCATCGTCGCAAGCCGATGGCTCCCGGTCTGGGCGGCCTTCATCCTCATTCCCGGGTCGTTCCTGTTTTTCGTCTGGTTCGCCATCGCGCTCATCAAGTACGGCGCGCGGAATCTGCTTCAGACAACGCTCGAAGAGCAGTCCCTTGTCATGCGTGGAGCCACGGTCACGATCCACGGCGTCGCGCCCTGCCAAGCGCCTGAGGCACTCGACGATCCCGAAGACGCGGGCGAGTTCGAGAATGATGAGTACGAATGGCCCGATGAAGACGATGGCCGATATGTGCAAATCGAGATGACGGTGCATCCGGACCCGGGCAGTGTCGCGACCTCGCGCGAGAAACTGGAAGAGGGCGGCGGGAAGTGGATGCCCGTGATGTTCTCACTCATGCAGCCGGGCGTCGTCCTGGAACCCAAACGCACCGGCGTGATGGCGATGTTCTCGATCCCGCAGGCGCGGGCGGTCGAGGCCGATCGCGTCGATGGCGTTGGCGCGAGGGACGAGGACGGCGATCTGCACATCGAAGGCCAGGCGAGGGTCCGCGTGACGTTCGCGGTGCCGCCGGAACTCGATGGGCGAGTGGCGGTGCGGTACCACCTGCTCGAATTGGCGGAGATCACGTTGCCGGCGGACACGGCGGGTCTGATCGAGAGCTAGTGCCATGAGCCGCTGCGGATGCAGGCATCGAGCCCGGGCATCCACCGGCGGGCGGTCGAGGCGTCGAACTGCTCGGGCAAGGGGGCCGGGACGCTCGCGTCTTCGCCCGGGTCGAGCAGGCACTCGACCAAGCTGACCGTCACCTGCTCGGGCGGGCGGGCGCCGCCCGACCAGTACTCGTAGTCCTGGAAGCTGAGCTGAACCAAGATGAGGGCGGGCGGGCCCTGATCGGGTTTGATTTCGACCTGGTGAGACCAGCCCTGGGCGGTGTCTTCCTCGTGAATCACACGAACGGTCGTCATCGCGTGCCCCTTATCCGCCACCGGACGGGCCAAGGGCGGTAGCATCTGCCGGACGCGGTGCGATGACGGCTTTGGGGGATCTTCTTCGAGATGACGTTTCTACTCGAAACCATTCGGCTTGGACTCTCCAATCTGCGCCTGCACATGCTCCGGTCGTTCCTGACGGCCCTTGGCATCATCATCGGCGTCTCGGCGGTCGTGACGATGGTTTCCATCGGCGAAGGCTCGAAACAGCAGGCGCTGATGCAGATCGAACGCCTCGGGGCCCGGAACATCATTATCCGCTCCCAGAAGCCGCCACAGGCCGACCAGCAGGGACAGAGCAGCCAGAGCTTCTCCACCAAGTACGGCCTGACCCGGACGGACCTGAGGGTGATCGAGGAGATGTTCCCCCACGCCTCGGCGATCGTGCCGCTCAAGGAGCTCGGCTCGCAGGTGCTCCGGGGCGAGAAACGCAAGACAAGCCAGGCTTACGGCACGACCCCCGCGATGTTCGAGGTCGCCCAGCTCAATATCGCACGCGGACGCTACCTGACGCAGGCGGACCTTGATGCCCGGGCGATGGTGTGCGTGATCGGGTCGGAGATCGCCAAAGAGTTCTTGCACCTCGAGGACCCGATCGATTCGACGCTCAGGATCGACGAGAAAACGTTCAAGGTCATCGGCGTGCTCTCGCCCATCGGGCTCTCGGGCGGAGCGGGCGCGGCCCTCGTCGGGCGGGACCTAAATCTGGACGTTCATATCCCCATGACGACCGCCCGCGCGACGTTCGGGGATCTCGTTGTACGCAGCGGCTCGGGCTCGATGCAGGCCAGCGAGGTTGAGGTCGCCGAGATCTATGTCCAGAGCGCCGGGCGAGAGGATGTCCTGATCGACGCCGACATCATGCGCCGAATGCTGACGGTCCGTCATCCAAAGATGGAAGACATCGGGCTGATCGTGCCCTACGAGCTGCTCGAAGAAGCGAGGCGCCAGGCGCTGACGTGGACCGTCACGCTGAGCGCGATCGCGGGTATCTCGCTGTTGGTCGGCGGCATCGGGATCATGAACATCATGCTCGCCAACGTCACCGAACGCACGCGCGAGATCGGCATCCGGCGATCACTGGGGGCCACACGCAAGCACATCGTCTGGCAGTTCCTCGTTGAGACGGGCGTGTTGAGCATGATCGGCGGGCTGGTCGGCATCGCGGTGGGCATCGGCGGGAGCCTGCTGATCGGGTGGGTGGTCCCCAGGCTCCATCAGGTCGTGTTCATCAGGCAGTTCGTGCCGCCGGATGTGAGCGCACCGATCCAGCTCACACCCTGGTCGATGGTCGTGGCCTTCACGGTCGCCTCGCTGACGGGCCTCATCTTCGGGCTGTACCCGGCGATCAAGGCCTCCAAGCAGGACCCGATCGTCGCGCTCAGGCACGATTAGGACGTGCGCACCCGGCTATAGAAAGGGCACTGGGAACGCCGATGCGATTCCCAGTGCCTTGTATGTTGACTCGTGCTTCGGTTTACTCGCCGAGAAGATCTGCGACCTCGTCATCGACGGGGTTGATATTGCGCTGATCGCGCTGCTTGCCCTTGCGGGTCTTCTGGGCGGCTTCTTCTTTTTCCAGCCTTTCCTGCTCCGCGACTTCCTCGGGAGTCAGTTCATCGTCGTCGTCGTCGGCTTCCATCGCTTCACGGGCATCGAGGGCTGCGATTTCCGCGTCGAGTCGGGCCTGTTCCTCGGCTTCCTCGGCGGCTGCAAGGCGTTCGAGTTTGCGGCGGGCCGATTCAACTCGCGGCTTGTCCGGCGCCAAGAGCATCGTGAACTGACGACCGAAGGGTCGCGGCGGCTGCTCGACCTTGCAGATGTCCTCGAGCGCATCGAAGAACTGCTTCATGTTGGCTAGACCGAGGTCTTTGTGCGCGAACTCGCGGCCCTTGAAGCGCTGGATGACCTGGACCTTGTGCCCGTCCATCAGGAAGCGGCGGGCCTGGTCGGTCCGGATCATCAGGTCGTGCTTATCGATCTTGATGGACCGGCCAAGTCGGATCTCCTTGAGCTCGTTGCCCTTGGTCGAGGGCTGCTTCTTTTTGGAGAGGTCGTACTTGTACTTGCCGTAGTCCATGATTTTGCAGACCGGGGGGCGGCCATCGGGCACGACCTCGACGAGGTCGAGTCCGGCCTCCTCCGCCATGCGGAGTGCCTGGTGCGTCTCGATGACGCCGATCTGCTCATTTTCCGGCCCGATCAGCCTGATAGGGCTGATGCGGATCATGTGGTTGACGCGGGTCCGCTTGATGGGGCCGGTATCTCGAAAGAATTGTCTGCGAGCGATGAGTCTGTCTCCGGTTCAGGCTGCTGCGTTTTCCAATGTTCCCGGCGACGGCAGCCCATCGCGGCCGGGACTCTGCATTCAAATTGAAACGATTCGCTGAATCATGGCGAGGGTCTGGATTCGCACCGGCATTTCGCCCGGTGCAATGTGTACGGTGGCACTATCGACTTGGAAGAGGCCGCGCATCATGAAGAATGGGGGATCGCCCGTGCGTGACGCACAGGCGAGCAGATGCTGATAGGGTCATGTTCTGGCAACGGCGTTGTCATCTGCTGAATCGTAAGCCCATAAGGCATCGGCGACAAGGAAAACCCGGCGATGTGTGATATGAAGATCACTTGGCGATCAGGATGATATTGGTCAGCAAGCTGATGAGGGCCACGCAGAGGGTGATGACAAAGGCGGTCATCAGCCAGGGTCGCACATCCTGCCCCCGGGTCTGATCGATGGGGATCTCGGTCTCGGCTGAGGCCTCGGCGGCTGCCACGGCGGCCAGATCCGCCTCGCCCAGGATGTCCTTGTGGGCCAAAGGCGGCTGCTCGCCCTTGTGGACCGCTCTCAGGTCGATCAAGAGGTCCTTGCAGCTCTGATACCGATTGGCAGGGCTCTTGGCCATCATCATTTCGATGATCTCGGAGACGCCCGCCGAGAGCTTGGGATTCACATGATCCGGGGGGACCAGCTCGGCCTTGAGGTGCTTGTGCATGACGGCCGAGGGGTTCTTGCCCTCGAAAGGAACGGCCCCGGTGACCATGTGGTAGAACGTCGCGCCCAGCGAGTAGATGTCGGCCGGCGGGCCGATCTCGCGTTCGCCGCGGATCTGCTCGGGCGAGATGTAGTACGGCGTACCGAAGGCCTTGCCAGCCTCGGCCTCGGCGGCTTCCTTGTCGGAGACAGCCCGGGCCAGACCCATGTCGGCGAGCTTGACCACGCTGTCCTTGGTGATCATGACGTTCTTGGGTTTCACATCGCGGTGGATCAGGCCCTTTTCATGGGCGTGCAGGAGGGCCTCGGCGACCTGCATGATGACCTCGATCGCGTCGTGCTCGGGGAACCGCTTCTGCTTGGTGATGTCGTCGTAGACGGTTCGGCCGTCGACGTACTCCATCACGAAGTAGTGGAACTCGCCTGCTTTGCCCACGTCAAAGGCCTGAACGATGTTGGGGTGGTTGAGCGAGGCGGCCGCCCGGCCCTCGGCGTAGAACCGCTCGATGAACTGGGGGTTATCGCTGAACTTGCGGGGCAGGACCTTGATGGCCACGGTCCGGTCGAGCGAGAGCTGGTTGGCCTTGAAGACGGTCGCCATCGCGCCAGCGCCCAGCTTGCCGAGGATGCGGAATCCCGGGATCTTCTGGCCCGATCGCTCGGCCTCGATGATCCGGCGGAGGCGGGCGATCTGGCGCTGGGTGACGTACTGGTTGTCGACCAGGATCTGGACCAGCGAGGCCTGGTTGACGTCGCTGCGGAGCTCTTTGGCCTGTTCGAGACAGAGCTGGACCTCGTCCTGAGTCGCCAGGCCCTGATCGATGACGAGGCGGCCGACGAGGGTGTCGATATTGGTATTGCCCTTGGCGGCCTCGTGGATGGCCTCCTCGGCCTCGGCCACGGTCGGCGCGGGGACGGGGCGCGTCTTCCCAGACGGGTCTTTCATGGGAGAGGTGTCATCGAGGTTGCCGTCGTTTGATTGTGCCATCGTTGTCCGAGTGGGATGTTGATCCATTTGTCGGTGCTCACGCTACCGCGATTGCGTGAAGCTGTCAAAGCTTAGTCCGTCTAAGAGGCCCCGTCGGATCCACCTGCCGAGGGTTCTATACTCCGTCCCGGATCGAAAGGCCCCCCCTAGACGATGCTCGTCACCGAATCCAGACCACGTAACCTCAAATGGTTCCACGCGGGGCCGTTGCTCTACGGCGACTGGGGCACCAGCAGGCTGTATGTGCTGGGTCTGGCGTTCCTGTACACAGCTCACGCCAGTGTCCTGTATCTGGCTGCCATCGGTTTGCTGATGCTGGCTGTCAGCTGGGCCTACACCATTGTCTGCAAAGCCTTCCCCGACGGCGGCGGGGTCTACACCGCGGCCCGCCAACTGAGCCCGACTCTTTCGGTTGTTGGGGCGACGCTGCTTCTGTCGGGCTACATCATGACCGCAGCGATCAGTGTCGTCGAAGCATTCCACTACTTCGGCACCCCCCATTGGCTCACCATGCCGCTGTCAATCGTGACGCTCGCGTTTGTCGGGGTCATCAACTGGTTCGGCGCACGGGCGGCGGGGCGGTTCGCGCTGATTATCGCGTTCGTCGCGCTGTGTGTGTCGGCGGTGATGGCGGTGCTGTCTGTGCCGTTCTTCATCGAGGGCCTTGGCACGATCGAGTTCTCGTTCATCCGCGAGAGCCCTCCGGGTGAGATCTGGGTCGCCTTCACCGGAATCTGTTTGGCGCTTGCGGGTGTTGAGGCGGTCGCCAACATGACCGGCCTCATGAACCACCCGGTCGAGAAGACCGCCAAACGAACCATCTGGCCCGTGGCGATCGAGGTCGTTGTCCTCAACATGTTCTTCGGGCTGGCGCTTGCCGGGCTGAGCTACACCGTCGCCAATACATCCCTCGCCGAGACGCACGACCCGCACATCCACCAGCTTGAGCACTACGAGGCCCAGGTCGAATCGGGCGAGATGCTGCCCGAAACGTTTGCCAAGGTGGAAAAAGAAGTCGAGCAGTACACCAACGCCTCGATGCGCGTCATCGCCGAGGAGGGCGGCAAGAAAATGCTGGGCGAGGGTCCGGGCAAAGTCGCGGGGAATGTCGCGGGCATCGCGTTCGGGCTGCTGCTCTTGAGCGCGACGAACACGGCGGTCATGGCGATGGTCTCGGTGCTCTTTGCGATGGCGCAGGACAAAGAGCTGCCTCGCAAACTGACCAAGCTCAACTATTCGGGCGTGCCCTGGGTGGGGCTGCTCGTGGCGCTGGTTATCCCAGCGGGCGTTCTGATCATCGAGCAGGATGTGACAGTGCTGGCCAAACTCTATGTGCTGGGTGTCTGCGGCGCGATCACGGTGACGATGAGCTCGGTCGCGCTCAACAAAGAAATCAAGATCAAGAAAATCAGCCGGATCGGGATCGCGCTGATCGCGGTCTTTCTGCTGGCGATCTCGGTCACCATCGGTGTGACGCAGTGGGTTTCGACGGCTTTCAGCGGCGGGCTCGTGGCGGTCGCGCTCGGCTCGCGGTGGGCGCTCTCGATGCAGAAAGCCAGGG
>CAXBOF010000107.1:0-6544 GCA_963977205.1 uncultured Phycisphaera sp.
TGCCCGATGCGACGTTTGAGAGGTTCCGCGCGAAGTTTGGCGTTGAGATCTGCGAGGGTTTCGGGATGACCGAGCTCTCGCCGGCGACGAACGTGAGCATGCCCGATTCACGTAAACGCCACTCGGTCGGCAAGCCTTTGCCCTGCATGGAGCAGCGCATCGTTGACCCGAAGACCGAAGAGGAACTCCCGCCCAATGAAGAAGGCGAGCTGCGGCTCCGCGGGCCGAACCTGATGGCGGGGTATTACCTCCGCAAGGAAGAGACCGAGCGAACCATCGATGCGCAGGGCTACATGCGCACCGGCGACATCGCCAGGATCGATGAAGAGGGATACCTCTTCATCACGGGCCGCCTCAAGGAGATGATCATCGTGGGGGGGGAGAACGTCTTTCCCCGGGAGGTCGAGGAGGTGCTCAACCAGCACCCGGCTGTCGGAGCGTCGGGCGTGATCGGCGTGCGGGACGATGTGCGTGGCGAGGTGATCGTTGGGTTCGTGGAACCCAATGAGGGGATGAGTGTCGAGGCCGACGAGCTCCGGGTCTGGTGCCGAGAAAGGCTCGCGGGCTACAAGTGCCCCCGTGAGATACACGTTGTGGAGGCATTGCCCCGCAACCCCGTCGGCAAGATCCTCCGCAAGGATCTGAGGACCTTGCTCACAGCCGATGAGCGCTAGAATCTTGTGTCTGAAGTGCTTTGAAAGCAATTCAGGAGCAGCCACCAACCATTCAACAGGAGATTCGCCGTGGAGCTGTACATCGACACCGCCAACATCGACGAGATCCGCGAAGCCAACGACCTTGGCGTGCTCGACGGCGTCACGACCAACCCCTCGTTGATCGCCAAGGAAGGTGTGGATTACGCCAAACGCCTCGAAGAGATCTGCAAAGTTGTCTCGGGCCCGGTGTCGGCTGAGGTGATCTCGACCGAGCACAAAGCGATGATCGAAGAGGGCCAGAAGCACGCCAAGATCGCAGAAAACATCGTGATCAAACTGCCGACCACGATCGATGGCCTCAAGGCGTGCAAGGCCCTGAGCGATCAGGGGCACCGCACGAACATGACGCTTTGTTTCCAGTCGATGCAGGCGATGCTGGTTGCCAAGGCCGGGGCGTACCTCGTCAGCCCTTTCATCGGTCGTCTCGACGACATCAGCCAGGACGGCATGGAACTGATCGGGCAGATCCGAACGATCTATGACAACTACGGGTTCGACACCAAGATCCTGGCGGCCTCGATCCGTCACCCGCTGCACATGGTCCATTGCGCTCTGTCGGGCGCGGATGTGGCGACCGTGCCGATGAGCGTGATCCGCCAGCTCCTCAAGCACCCGCTGACGGATGTCGGTCTGAAGAAGTTCCTTGAGGACTACAACAAGGCGTTCGGTTAATCCGTTGAGTCGATCTTGGCGACCCGGACAATCATCTCGATCTCGACCGGTGCGTTAAGGGGCAGACTCGGGCAGCCGACCGCGGCTCGGGCGTGGCGTCCCTCGTCACCGAGGACCTGAACAAGAAGCTCGCTGGCGCCGTTGGCGATCTTGGGATGCATCGTAAAATCGGGAGTGCACGCGACGAAGCACCCGATCCGTACGACCATGGCGATGCCCTCGTCGCTCTCGATCTCGGCCAAGACGGCTGCCAGGGCGTTGAGGATGCACCGCCGGGCACATTGCTGCGCCATTTCTTCGGTGACCTGCGTGGGGACGAGCCCCTCGGCCAGAAGCTTGCCCTCGACAACGGGGATCTGGCCCGAGACGTAGATCAGATCTCCTGATCGCCGGGTCGGGATATACGCAGCCACGGGCTTGGCGGGGGGCGGCAGGCTCAGGCCGAGATCAGCCAAAACCGACTCGACCCGGGCTTTGGAGTGAATCTGGGGGGGTGGCATGGGAGGGCATTCCCTTGTTTATGGGGTGTTGGTTGTCTGGGGGGTTGCACAAATATCGGGACTATCCTAAACTCACACGAGAGCCGCAACCATGAGAGTGGGCTGTGCGGACAGTAGATCGCTCGCTGAACGTTCAGAGCGGGTGCAGGATTGGGGCTGATCGGACGATTTTCGATGCCCTCATGCTGGCGGATTTCCGCCGATGATGACCAGTCAGTTGGTCCCAGTTCTCCACCGACAACTCGAAAATCCCGCGTGGGGTGTTGCAGTGTTTGCAATGTTTCGCGGGCGCGGGTGTGATGAGGCTGTGCCTTCTTCACGGTTCGAGAGGCTGAGCCCGGTTGGGTTTCAGCTGTGATTGTCAGGCTGCGAGGTGCAGCCAAAGTTTGGAGTATTGGACAATGAAAACCCGCATGAATCGTGCATTCACGCTGATCGAGCTTTTGGTGGTTATCGCCATCATCGCGCTTCTGATCGGCATCCTGCTGCCGGCGCTGGGCAAGGCACGCGCCTCGGCCCGTCAGCTCCGTGACGCCACCCAGGTCCGTGGTATCCAGCAGAGTATGGTGACTTGGGCCGGCAACAACGATGACAACTACATGCTGCCCAGCAAGATCGACCGCGCCAACGCGACGATCGACTCGTTGGTTGGTGCCGAGAAGGACACCACAGGCAACATCTTCTCGCCGATGATCAGCGAAGGCTTCGTCACCGCCGAGCTGATGGTCAGCCCGGCCGAGTCGAACGCTGCGACAGTTATCGTGTACGAGAACTACGAGGTCGAAGAGCCTCAGGGTGCCGCCGACGTAACGCGGGCCCTCTGGGATCCCAAGTTCCGCGGCACGCCGCTTGATGTCGAGGGTGCAGACGTTCAGGGTTCGATTGTTGGCACATCCAACATGTCGTACGCTCACACCCCGCCTTACCTGCGTCGTCTCGGCCAGTGGGGCAGCACCTTCAAGTCTTCGGAAGCCGTCCTCGGCAACCGTGGCCCGATGTGGCAGGAAGCCAACGGCACCAGCGGCGCTGACCTCATCTGGCAGCTCACCGGCTCCTCGACTTCTGACGCTTTCGGTCTCGGCTCGAACACGCTGCTGATCCACGGCGGCAAGACCACGTGGGAGGGCAACATCGCCTACAACGACAACCACGTCTCATTCGAGCAGCGCCCCGACCCCGAGAACATTACCCTCTCGATCAATCAAGGCACTGGCGTCCCCTTCACCCGCAACGACAACCTCTTTGTCTCCGAGCGTGATGACACGGGTGCACCCATCACAGGCACTCCGGGCAACGATGGCAAGCTGACGCTGACCTCGAATGCTTCGGCTGGTACCGGCGCCCTCGATCAGCGCAACGCCTTCCTGAAGATGATCGGCGAAGTGAGCGTCACCGGCACGGGCAACACCGTGAGCGGTGCAGCGGCTTGGCAGGACTGATTCGGACCTGCTGAAACTCTGATTTCTCACAAGGCCCCGGGCTTCGGCTCGGGGCCTTTCTTCTTTTTCAGATACGCGGTTTGAGCAACAGCCGGTGCCGGCCTCGCGTATGCTCAAGTGGCACCTTTCGGGGAGATCGATCATGTCAGGCAAGCTGGGCCGTGCATTCTCACTCGTGGAACTCCTGGTGGTCATCGCGATCATCGCGCTCCTGATCGGGATCCTTGTGCCCACTCTTGGCAAGGCCCGGGACACGGCCCGCCGGGCCAAGGACTCGGCCCAGATCCGCTCGGTGCTGCAGGGCTCTTCGATCCAGGCGGGCAACAACGACGGCGCTTTCCCCATCCCGAGCCAGATCGACATCTCCAACTCCACCGTCGATGTCGACAACCCGCAGGAGAAGGACAACACGGGCAACATCATGAGCCTGCTGGTCTGGGAGGACGCGATCACCACCGAGGACCTGATCAGCCCGGTGGAGACGAACGATCAGGTCGAGGTGTACGAGGGCTACATGAAGGAATCGCCGACGCAGGCCGAGAAACCAGAGTTCGCGGCCTGGGACCCGGGGCTGGCCGGCGTGCCTCGCGAGAATGCGGGTGGCGTGACGGGCACGGGCAAGGGGCGTGTTTCTGACAAGGGCAACAACTCGTACGCCAACATGCCGCCGTTCGGCGCGAGGCGAGGTCTCTGGCGGAGCGATGCGGCTTCTTCGACGGCGGTGTTTAGCAATCGCGGTACGGTCTACTCACTCAATGATGATGAGTGGCAAATCAGTACGACGGGCATCGGGTCGAATGGGACGCTCTCAAACACGCTCAAGTTTTACGACCCATCAAAGACGTGGAGTGGGAATATTGGGTACGTCGACGGTTCTGTAGAGTATTCCACTCGTCCTGATCCCGATCGCACTGGATTGGTATCGACGACGAATGATAAAAACATCCGCGACAATATCTTCGTGAATGAGTTGGATAACGGCAGCTCAGGCAACCGCACTTTACCCGATCGAGGTGTAAACAACTATCTCCGGCCGTGGTACAACGTCCGCGTGAGCGCTGCTGGCAATATCAACGCCACGCCATGGGATATCACGGACCGCAGTGATCCGAGTAGCGGCGGCGACTGATTCGAAGAGCAGTTCTCAATCGACCCGAAGCGTTCGCACGTAAAGATCAAGCGATTCCTGGGCCTGCGACAGTTCTGCTGCGAGCTTGCTGCGGCTGGCGCGGAGCTCGTCGAGCGAGTTCTCGTGCTCTTCGAGTTGCCGCATGTACCGCGCGTAGAGCGCATCCTGACGGTTGATCGCCTGGAGCAGGTTGCGGATCCGCTGCTGATCGTCGGCGATGCGCCGCGTGTCCGCGTCGTTGGTTGCGATCTTTTTCTGGATGTCCTCGACCTTCGCCTTGCGCTCCGCGTAGCCCTTGTACGCATCGATCACAGCCTGCGAGACCGCGCCCTGCCGCTGATACACGAGCAGCGTCTCGAGCGTCATCGAGGTCAGGCCCATGCGTGAGTCCTGCACCTGCTCCTGCACTACTGAGAGCTTCTTTGTCTTGCCGGATTCGACCTTCACCTCGAAGCGGTACAGATCGTCCGTCGTCTCGTAGGGCTTGGCGTCCGACTTGAGATCCCAGTTGGTGTAGCGGGGGGTCTCGATGACCACGAGGCGTTCGCGGCTCTGGTCGTGGTTGGTGAGTTCGACGGCGTACTCGTTCTTGACCGTGGTCGTTTGGATGATCGTGCCGTCGTGGATACGGAGCTTGCGGATGGTGTGGGTCTGGCTATTGGTGCGGTTGGCATCGACGTCGAGATCGACGGCGTAGGCGAGCATGCGGCGTTCGCCCTGCCCGACGTGACCGATCTGGGCATCGCCCGCAAAGACGGAGCCATCAAAGACAGCCAGCGGCCCGGGCATGAGCTTGAGCTTGGTGGAGTTGGTGACCTCGACGCCGCGGTAGGGGTGTTCGCCCTGCGTGGAGGGCGAGAAGATGCTGACGCGCCGGCCCTCGATGTCGCCGGTGATGATGGGCAGCATCGCAGACTGGCGTTTGCCCACGGAGACGGGGTTGTCGAGTTTGAAGAAGAAGACCTCGCCCTCTTCGGAGCCCGAGGCGAGGGCGGTGGTGGATTTGGCCATTTCAGCGCCGAAGGCTTCTCGAGACAGTGCACTGCGTGTCATCGCGTCACCCGTGACACTGCGTTGTAACCCGAGGCTGTTCTGGGCTCTGCCGCGAGGTGCCATTGCTTCGCTTTCGTCAGCACTTCCATCAAACGGTGATTGCCCGCCAGTTGCGATGCCGCGGTCAAAGCTCTTCGGTGCCGCAGCGAGTTCGACTGGCACGGGCAGTGTCGGCCTCGAGATATACAGCGGCTCGGCAAGATCCATCTGGAACCCCACGGGCTGACCGGCCACGAGTGAGAGCGAGATCTCTTCCCAGTCTTGGTCGGTGGTGTTCTCGACGATTGCCCAGCCCTCGATGTGGAGCTTGTCGCCGGCCTTCTCGGGCAGGACGAGGCGGTAGCTGGTTTTCCAGATGGGCGTTTCCTGCACATAGGCCGCGAGGATCCCGCGCTCACCCCGGCCCACGAGGTCGATTTCGACCGAGCGGGATTGGGCGGTGCGCTGCGTGCCGAGGGCTTCGAGAAGTTCGTTGAGATCGGCCTGTAGGGAGGGGTCGAGGAGTTTCACGCGACGGATATTGCTCTCGGTAACCGATGTGATGCCCTCTGGTGTCATGACGCTCAGTAGGGTTCTGTAAATGACGTTGTCGCCGTGGGTTTCTTCATACGCCTCAGTGCCGAGAATCCTGCCTTCGATCTCACTGTCGGTGGTTGTCAGCGCGATGCGTGCCCCCTGAAATTCACCGAGTAGTTCCCCGAGTGTGAGTTGCCCTTTGTGACGAAGGCCGAGTGCCTGAAGCCGGCGTCCGATGGGCTCGTCTGAGGAGTAGCTGACGCCTCCGATCCGACCTCCATCAAGGTCGAGGACGACGAGCGATTTGAGGATGTCGTTGATCTGGTCGGCTTCGAAGGAGAGGCTGATGGAGGCGTCGCCGGTGACCGTGCCCGAGCGTTCAAACGAGCCCACTCCGGAGCGGTAGAGCGTGACAGCGGTGACGGGGAGCTGGGCCTCGGGGTCGTTCTGAGCCAGCGATGGGAAGGCGAGACCGACGGCGAGGACGAGTGAGGCGGTGCGAAGCTGCATGACGGGCTC
>CAXBOF010000108.1:0-6543 GCA_963977205.1 uncultured Phycisphaera sp.
TCGGCTCATCATGCTGGGTGTGCTCGGGCTCTTCTTCACGGGCCTGGTGATCGGCGGCCTCGATGCCGTGGACAGCCATCTCGACCGCTGGTGGTTCTACGCGCAGGTCATGACGGGCCCGATCGCTTTCATCACCGATGCTGTGCATATCCACCTGCGCCACGAGGGCCAGATTGTCCAAGGTCTTGGGCGGATGAATGAGCTTGGCACGCTCAGCTGCGCGATGGCGGGCTTCATGAACCTCGTGGCCGTCTTGGATGCCATGTTCCCCCCGCTTCGCAGGCGTGAAGAGGGGGCCCGGCTGTGAGTGGGGCGACGACATCCAGTTGGCAGCCGCTGCTCTCGCCCCTGCCGGCCCACGGCTACGAGTGGGCGCTGCTGATCCCCATCGTGGTCTTCCTGTGCATCGCCTACAAGGCTGTCCGCTGCGAGCACATGGACCGCTTCTGGAAGAACACGTTCCAGATGGTCGCGGTGGTGATCGCGGGCCTCATCATGCTCGCCGCGACAGGGTGGGTCGTGGTAGAGCTTCTGGCGATGCTGCCGGCCAGCGGGTGAGTTTCGCCTTGCTGGGTGCCACGGCATGTCCGTCTTCGGCAAGCCGTGCGAGGGATCACGCAAACACATGAAGAGCACGGGTTGCAAGACAACACGTGGCACCCGGATCAGTTGGCACTCGGATCAAAATTCACCCGGCTTCATCTTGCAGGCCTGTACCGCGATGCTCGCGAGGCGTGCGGGCTGTCGAGGTTGACGATCAGGTAGCGCAGCGCATCGACGGCGTGGTCGGGGCCGTCCTTGACGGGTTCCATGGAGCCGGGCTGCTCGGTCGGGTAGTGGTACTGCGTGAGCGATTCGATGAGCTGATTGCATCGCGCGTGGATACGCAGCGTCGGCTCGCCGGCGGCGGGCTTGAGGCGGGCGCTGACCAGCGCGAGTCCCTCGGCGATGCGCGATGGGCGGGCGCGGATGGACAAGCCGTGCTCCTTGAGGATCTGGATGTTGCTCTGGCCCGTCTGGTCTGAGCGCTGCCGACCGGCCGGGTCGACACCGATCCATGTTGGCACGGGCAGCGGCCCATCGGTGATCGCTCGCGCGTGGTGCGCGATCACCGTCTCTCGCTGCACACGCTCGGCGATGATGACCAGTTCGCCCGCCTTGGTCAGCTGCCCCCAGAGGATGACCGTCGGCGCGCGGAAGCCAAAGTCCATGCCCGCCACCAGCATGCCCTGCATCTCGGGCGATGGATCCTGCGTGACGACGTGCAGGTCTGGTTTGAATTCGGGGAAGACGCAGTCGGATCTTCTGGGCTCCAGGCTCAGCATCTCGGCGTTCCAGACGGGCAGCGAGACGCGGCGCTTCATCGTGATCGCGTCGCTCACCGAGATGTGTCCCGGCTCCTTTCGCTCCTTCGCCGAGCCGTCGCACTCGGGCAGCAGATCGCAGTCGCCAATCTCTGTGGCGCACTGGCGCTGGGGGCCGCAGCGTTCGAGGACATCGACGACGCCCCAGTTGAAGAGCTTGCGAGAGCCCGACTCGGCTTCTTTGACGAGTCGTGACATCATGCCGAAGGGCTGGTGCATAGTCGAGAGGCACTCGACGGAGCCGGGGACAAAGACGTCGCCGCACTGCGCCGAGCGCGTGACAAGCTGGGCGGCTTCCCAGATTTTGGGATCGAAGAGGTCGACCTCGTCACACCGGAGTTTCTGCACCCGCGTGCCGCGGACGCTGGCCTGGCTGGCGGCCAGGAGTTCGACGCGGGAGCCGCTCGTCAGGCGCAGGCGCTTCTCGGTCATCTTGCCTTCGACGAGCTTGGCGAATGGCTCGCGCGAGAAGAAATTGCGTAGGTGCTCGTGCATGCGGCCGGCCTGCTCGAGACTGCCGGCCAGGATTCGGATCTCGATGCCGGGCTTGAACGACAGATCGAGCGCGGTCGCCAGTGCGCCGAGGAACGTCTTGCCGCCACCCCTGTTGGCCCAGACGAGCGCATCACGCGGCTGATCATGCTCGAAGAAGCTGTGACAGAGATACGCGAACGGCGGGCTGTGGCCCTCGATGATCGGCTCGCGCGGGATTGTCAGTGAAAGGTGTTGGCGCAGCCAATCGTGCAGGGCATCGGCCCCGCCGGGAAGTTGATCGAACACATGTTGCTCCCTGCGGGGGAGTCTCTTTCGGATTGGGCGTGAAACGGGCGGTGTTTATTCTGCGGTGTGCGCGTAGGCCGTGGGCGGCGCGATGAGCGTGCAGGCTGCGGCCCGCGCGACGGTTGTGATCTCGCCCTCGGCGATACGCCGGGTCGAGGCGCTCTGGCGTGCCCAGATGCGCAGGGCATCGGCGCACTGGCTCACTTCATCGACGGGCTTGAGCAGATCGTCGACGGCGAGGCCGAGCGTTTCGAGCTTTCGCCGGAGCCGATCGTTGCGAGCAGGGTCGGCGATCGGGTGCGCGGTCATGCCTGCGCGCTCGAAGAACGGGCACAGCGGACCCATCGCAGCGACCGCCTCGGTGCAGGGCGTGTCGGGCGATTGCAGGTATTGCAAGACCATACGTTTGGCCAGGCCGATGCCGCGGTAGCGCGGGTCGATGATGACCCTGCTGATCGTGCGTAGGTCGCTGTTGATCCGCCGGGCCTGCTCGCTCTTGCCGACCGAGTCGAATCTGCCGGGCCAGGCGAGTCTGCGCCATGAGCCGTTGAGCGTGGGTCTGCTGGTGAGCATGACGCCGGCGATTTCCCCCGTGGCATCATCGGTGGCGATCATCACGCGGACGATCGTTGCCGGGTGAGCCGCTCGGTAGTGAAGCCGGGCGAGTCGTGTGTAGTGGTCGGTCGTTCCCTGGCCGATGCGGATCGGCCGGGGATCGCGTTTGCCCGGCCGCACGAACCGCTCTCGGATGGAATCGGGCATGAGCGTCCCGGAATGCGTTGGCATGTCTTCTTCCTTGTCTGGATCTTGGTGGCTGGCTGTGTGGTCAGGATCTCTGGTGTGCCTTCGAGGGGGACGTAGACGAGCACATCGGGGCGCAGGTGCTCGATCAGGTCGTCATGGGCCGTGGCGGCGACGAAACGGAGGGGTGGTTTGACAAGCCGGCGCACGGCACCGGCGACGCTCGCGGCTGTGGTTCGGTCGAGCGATGAGCAGAACTCGTCTGCGATGACCGCGCTGCAGGATTTAGAGCGTTCTGCTTTGTCAAACGCACGCGCCAGAGAGAGCCGGGCTTTCTGGCCCTCCGAGAGCAGGCCCGCCGGTGTGACGAGCGGGTGCGCGTCGGCCAGGCCGCAGACGCTGAGAGTGCGCAGCCTTTCTTCCAGCGGCGTGCGCAGGATTTCGATGGTCGGCGTTGTGGTGCGGGGCGAGATCGGCTTTGCTTGTTGATGACTCGTGAGCGCTTTGCAGAGTGCGCGCACGATCATCGATTTGCCCGAGCCGCTCGGGCCGACGATAAGCGCGACGCGTCCCGGCTTGAGCACATCGATGAGCGCCAGCGTGCTCGCCCAGGCGCGCATGTGGATCTCGCGCTCGCGCGATCGCTCTGCATCCTGACCCATCGCGATGCCAAAGCGGGCGCGGATGAGTGTGGTGCAATCCGTCGTGCTCATGACGGGCGTCCAATGGTCGGCAATTCCTCGCAGAGCGCATCGATCACTTCCTTGTGCTTGCGCACGGTGTAGGCGCTCAGGCTGAGTTTCTCGGCCGCCTCTCGGATGGAGAGGCCCTCGATCACGCACGCGCACGCGACTTTGCGCCGGGTGGGGCGCCACTTGCTCTGGTGGTCGGCGACGAAGCGGAAGCGGGGGTCGAGCACCCGCTGAGTGATCCGGCGGACCTGTCGTCCGAGCTTGCGTGGGTCCGCCGCGGCCTCGCGGGCCACCTTGGATATGGGGTCGCCGTGCTCAAAGATGGCAACGAGTAATTTTTTTTCGGGTTCTGGGAGGTGCTGTGAGCCCTCTTGAATCATCTCGACGAGCCGTCGGGATCGCTTTCTTCTGAGGTCTCCGGCGGCCAAAACGTCCTTTTGAGTATCAATGTTGTGCGTTCCCATGACGAGTACCCCCAAAAATGTGCGAATGAGACTTGAACTCTGAGTCCCGCGTGTTCACAATATAGCGAATCATAGCACGCGTTCGATATTTGAAGAACGCTTTGCAAGGGCATTGTATGGTTTTGCCAGAACACAGCGCACAAAACCCGGAGTTGCAGCAGACCGGGCGCGCACGGGCGATCCATGAACGAAAGGGCTTTGCCATTTCCTGGGACGGCATCAACAGACTCGGCGCGGTGCTGCGCGAAAGACGCACCCATCTCGGGCTGACGCTCAGTCAGGTCGCCGAGCGTGTTGCGTGCGCCAAGAGCTATCTCTCCGAGATCGAAACGGGCGTTCGCACGCGTCCGCCCGGGCCGGAGCTTTTGTCGCGGCTCGAATCAGCCCTTGGTCTCGATGGTGGTCAGCTCATCGAGATCGCCAACTGGGAGGCAACGCCCGAGTCGGTGCGTCGTCAGGTGACCAGTTCGCGTCAGGCGGCCAGACGTTTGCGTGAGCTGCTCGCTTCGACGCAGTCCAAGCAGGATGCGCTGGACAGGGCGTTCGGGTCGGGTGAGCTGCGCCGGCTTGTGGAGAATCTGGACCCCACAATGTCGCGGGGGCTTGAGGTGGTGTCGCTGCCGCGCGAGGTGCCGGTGATCAACAGGGTGAAGGCGGGGTATCCGACGGAGTTCACGGACCTTGGCTACCCGGCGAGGGTGGCCGACGAGTACGTGCGTGTGCCGGACCTTGAGGATGCCGATGCGTTTGGAGCGCGGGTGGTGGGCGACTCGATGGAGCCGGACTACCGCGAGGGCGATGTGGTGGTGTTCAGCCCCAAGGCGGCGGTCAGTTCGGGCTCGGACTGTTTCGTGCGTCTGGAGCCTGACCAGGAGTCGACTTTCAAGCGGGTCTATTTCGAGCAGGACCCGAACGGGCGTGAGCTGATTCGGCTCCAGCCTTTGAACAACTCGTACCCGCCGGTGGTCGTGCCCCGCGAGCGTGTGGCAGGTCTTTATTCGGGCGTTTCAGTGGTTCGCTCGCTGATGGGCCGCCGGTAGATTGCTTTGGGTGGGTTTCCCTCTGTGCCAAGCGTGGGGGAGTGTGATATGCTGGGTTCGGTGGGGAGCGGTCCGCGAGGATCGTGCCTGAGCGCGGAGCCCAGATTCGGGCCGGACGCCGGGTCAACAAACCAAGACGGACCGAAACGATCGTGGCCCACGGAACGGGCCGGGAGCCCAATGCAATGGCCAAGATGTTCTACTCCCTCCAGGAAGCCGCCGAGAAGTTGGGTGTCACGCCCGACGAGGTGCAGAACAAGATCGAATCGGGCGAGCTCTCCGAGTTCCGCTCGGGCGATGAGCTCGTCGTCAAGCGCGAGCAGGTCGACATGCTCGCCGGCGACACGGGTGACGGCGACACGGGTGACGGCGACTCGGGCGATGGCGAGATCGATCTTGCCGATATCGCCTCCGAGGAGATCGGCCTGAGCGATTCGGTCCTCGAAGACGATGGGCCGATTATTGATACGGGTCACGACTCGCTGGTCATCGGTCTCGACGACAGCGCCAGCGACAGCCTCGGGCTCTCGGATGATGACGCTGCGGGCGGCTCGTTCGGACTGGGCGACAGCGCCAGCGAGCCCATGCTCGCCGACAGCGCCAGCGGCTCGATCGGTCTGGATGACGAGGTGACCACACCCAAAGATTTCGGCAGCACATCGGGCGGTACGCCGACGAAGGCTGGCGACTCGGCGATGGGGCTTGGCGGCTCGAGCATCGGGCTCGGCGGCTCGGGCGTCATCAGCCTGGCAAGCGAAGCGTCCGGTAGCGGCATGGAGGGCGAAAGCCCCAAGGACCAGACCGGCATCAGCATCTTCGATGATGGGCTCGACGATGTCGACGCCTCCGAAGCCACGCTCGTCACCGACTCGCCCATGTTCGAGGCCGATGCTTCAGGGTCCGGCTCGGGCCTGCTCGACCTGACCCGCGAGGGCGACGACACCTCGCTGGGTGTTGACCTGCTCGACGATGGCTACGGCGGCGGGGGCGAGGAAGACGCGGGTGTCGCGCCCGACGAAGCCGGCGCACTCTTTGAAACCACCGCCGGCGGCGAGGTCGATCTGACCCAGGCTGCCCCGATGATGGCTTTCCAGGAGGCCTACGACGGCTCGGGCTCGGGCCTCGTCGGCGGGCTGGCGCTCGGCATTGTCGCCTCGATGCTTTTTCTGGGTGCGATCGTCTTCATGTCCATGATGGACCAGCCCGGCACACGCATCATCGAGCAGCTCGGCGGCACGATGAACGTCGGCGTCGGTGAAGTCCCCATCGCGGTCCTGGCCGTCGCGGGTGTGACGCTGATTGCGGGCATCATCGGGCTGGTGCTCGGCAAGAAGAGCTGAGACCGATTGAGTCAATTGAATTGAAGAGCAAGCCCCTGCGTGTGCGGGGGCTTGTTTTTTGATACATGGCTTTGGGTCGTTGAATGCTTTATGCGAACGTCGGTGCCGGGTACCTGCCGCCC
>CAXBOF010000109.1:0-6531 GCA_963977205.1 uncultured Phycisphaera sp.
GCCGCTGGAGCCCGAGTGGCGCGGCAAGGTGACGCTCGAGATCAGCAACACGACGCCCCTGCCCGCGCGGGTGTACGCCAACGAGGGCATCGCGCAGCTGGTGTTCCTCCAGGCGTCGCAGGTGTGCGAGACGAGCTACGCGGACAAGGCGGGCAAGTATCAGAATCAGACGGGTTTGACGTTGCCAATGGTCGATTGATTCGGACGCGTTCCGCGAGCGATGAGCCACGGAACATATGGAGCGTGTGCGATGAATGAGGGAACAGGAAGCGGGAGCGCAACGGGCGGCTTCCTCAAGATGCTGGATTTCGGCTTCAACCGTTTCATCACGCTGCAGGCGATCAAGTTCGTCTACGTGCTGGGACTGATTCTTTTGGTGCTGAGTTGGCTGGTGTTCTCGATCGGCGCGATGTCGCAGAACTTCTTCCCGGGGCTGGCCCTGTCGCTCCTGGGCATCATCGGCGTGGTGATCTACGCGGTCATGCTCCGCATCTGGCTCGAGCTGATCGCGGTGGTTTTCCGGATCGGCGAGAACACGTCGAGGCTGGTGCAGATGGGTGAGATGAAGGGTTGAAGTTGGGATGGTTTTGGCGGGACTGACGTTATCGAAGGTTGATTGACATGTGGCAAAGATGTCACACATGTACTTGCAGGATGCAAACAATGTAGGTTTTGCTGGCGAAATAGCGCCAAGCAAAAATGTTGGAGGCAATGATGCTCACACAATCAAATATTAATTATTATATTAAGCAATATGCACTTCGATCTGGATTTGATCCGATCGACGTTGATCCGTATAAGACGCATTACGTAACAGGATTAGAAGCACTGCACTGGGACAATGATCCCGAGTCGTTTAAAGACTTAGGTTTGCGTGAACAAGGTGCGGTGCTTCGTTGGATTTACAAGACATTTGAGCCTGCGGTGTCAACTAGATCATGCCCTTGTTTTAGCTACGGTCTTAAGCATTGGTTTGGCAATGAATGTCATGGCGATCTGGCAGGATGGCGGAATTCAGAAGGGTTCTATATCACAAATGGGCAATTTAAAGGCGCAATGATTGTTGCTGGATACGAGCCTACCGACCCACATGAATGTAATCCTGAATACAAAGTGAAAATTCGTCAAGAAGTACGTGATGCAATCAGAGCATATCGCAGGCGTAGGGATTCCCTCGGGTACTGGGCAGCGACAAGTAACTGATTATTGATTTAATTCATTAAAAATAGTATGGGTGCCTGGGGAAAACATGAAAATTACACGGAAGTTCACCAAAAAGGGCCAGGACGCCTTCGCCACCTCCAAGTGGACGAAGCGGGCCAGTCGTATCGCCAACCCTGACGGGACGGTGGTCTTTGAGATGGGCGACGCGGAGGTTCCGGCGTCGTGGAGTCAGCTTGCCACGGACATCATGGTGAGCAAGTACTTCCGCAAGGCCGGCGTGCCGCAGGCGCTGCCCGGGCATGACCCGGTCGAGGCGCTCAAGACGGACGCGTTCATCCGGGGCGACGACGGCAAGGTGGTCATGGGCCCGGAGCGCTCGGCCAAGCAGGTGATCCATCGCCTTGCCGGCTGCTGGCGCCACTGGGGCGAGACGCACGGCTACTTCGAGTCGGCCGACGATGCGCAGGCTTTCTATGACGAGCTGGTGTACATGATGGTGCATCAGGTGGCGGCCCCGAACTCGCCGCAGTGGTTCAACACGGGCCTGAACTTCGCGTACGGCACGACTGGCCCGGCTCAGGGTCACTTCTACGCCGAGCCGAAGACGGGCGAGATCAAGGAATCGGCGGACGCCTACACACACCCCCAGCCGCACGCCTGCTTTATCCAGAGCGTGGACGATGCGCTGGTGGAAGAGGGCGGCATCATGGACCTCTGGGTTCGTGAGGCGCGGCTGTTCAAGTACGGCTCGGGCACGGGGACGAACTTCTCGAACCTGCGGGCCGAGAACGAGCCGCTGTCGGGCGGGGGTAAGAGTTCGGGCCTGATGAGCTGGCTCAAGATCGGTGACCGCGCTGCGGGCGCGATCAAGAGTGGGGGAACGACGCGCCGGGCGGCGAAGATGGTCTGCCTCGACATGGACCACCCGGACATCGGCAACTTCGTGAACTGGAAGGTGCGCGAAGAGGTCAAGGTCGCCGCGATGGTCGAGGGGCTGAACTACCTCAAAGCCAACGACGAGACGACGGCCGAGCTGTGCGAGCGCCTCGGGCTCGAGCTGGATTTCGACTTCAACGGCGAGAGCTACCAGACCGTCAGCGGGCAGAACTCCAACAACTCGGTGCGGATTCCTGATAGCTTCTTTGATGCCGTCGACGAGGGCGGCACGTGGCAGACGCACTTCCGCACGACGGGCGAGATCGCCAAGACGTACGACGCGAGCGAGCTGTGGAACGACATCAGCTATGCCGCGTGGAAGTGCGCCGACCCGGGCGTGCAGTTCGATTCGACGATCAACGCGTGGCACACCTGCCCGAGCGCCGGCCGGATCAACGCGAGCAACCCGTGCAGCGAGTACATGTTCCTCGACAACACGGCCTGCAACCTGGCGTCGCTGAACGTGCTGAAGTTCTACGACAGCGAGACCAAGGTCTTCGATGTGGAGCTGTACGAGCACGCGACGGACATCTGGACGATGGTCCTTGAGATCAGCGTCTTGATGGCCGCGTTCCCCAGCCGCGAGATCGCCGAGCTGAGCGAGCGATACCGCACGCTGGGCCTGGGTTACGCCAACCTCGGCGCGATGCTGATGCAGGCGGGCATTCCGTACGACTCCGAGGCGGGGCGTTCGATCTGCTCGATGCTCAGTTCGATCATGACGGGCCGTTCGTACCGCCAGAGCGCGCTGCTTGCTTCCGAGCACGGGGCGTTCCGCGGCTACGAGGACGACAAGGAGAGCATGCTCCGCGTCATCCGCAACCACCGGCGCGCCGCGCACGGCGTCAACCGTGAGGCCAAGGAGTGGGAGGATCTGCGCATCCGCCCGGTGCCGATCGATCACGACGTGGTGACCAAGGGCCGCGTGCCGCTGGCGAATTCGCGGAATCTGCTCGACCGGGCGACCATGGTCTGGGACGAGGCGTACGAGCTTGGTTTGGAGCACGGCTACCGCAACGCCCAGGTCACGGTCATCGCGCCCACGGGCACGATCGGTCTGCTCATGGATTGCGACACGACGGGTGTCGAGCCCGACTTTGCGCTTGTGAAGTTCAAGAAGCTCGCCGGCGGCGGGTACTTCAAGATTGTCAACGCCTCCGTCGAACCCGCGCTGCACGCCTTGGGCTACTCGGAAGAGCAGATCCGTCTGATCCTGACCTCGATTCTGGGCACGCTGACCCTGGCGGTCCCGATGCCCGAGGGCTCGATCCCGGCCGAGGAAGACAAGACCCTGGCCGAGTTCCTGATGGACAGGGGCCTTGCGCACCAGCACCTGACGAAGATCGAGGAAGGTTTGCCGGGCTGCTTTGACATCCGCTTCGCGTTCGGCGCGTGGAATCTTGGCGATGAGGCGCTCAAGGCTGCGGGCTTCGATCCGGAGAAGGCCAAGGGGGATAAGAGCTTCAACCTGCTCAGCAAGCTCGGGCTCTCGCACAAGCACATCGAGGCGCTCAACCTGCTCGTTTGTGGGCGCCAGACCATCGAGGGCGCGCCGGGCTTTGAGGATGCGCACCTGCCCGTCTTCGATTGCGCCAACAACTGCGGCCCGCTGGGCACGCGGCTCATCGCGGCCGAGGGTCACATCCGCATGATGGCGGCCGCTCAGCCCTTCATCTCGGGTGCGATCAGCAAGACGATCAACCTGCCGACGTCGGCCTCGGTGGACGACATCCAGTCGTGCTACCGCCTGAGCTGGGAGCTTGGTCTCAAGGCCAACGCGCTCTACCGCGACGGGTGCAAGCTCAGCCAGCCGTTGTCCGCCAAGAAGAAGGACGTCGATCTGGACGACGCCGAGACGGACGAGCTTGGCGAACTCGAGGCCAAGGAAGAGGTCGCCGGCGCGGTCGCGGGTCTTGCCGCGACGATCGCGGGGGGCGATGAGCCCCGCGCGAATCAGGAGACCGTCAAGATCGTGCACCGCCCGATGCGTCGGCGTCTGCCGGTGACGCGGGATTCGGTCACACACAAGTTCAATGTCGCCGGGCACGAGGGCTACCTCACGGTGGGCCTCTACGAAGACGGAATGCCCGGCGAGCTGTTTATCACCATGGCCAAGGAAGGCTCCACCATCGGTGGTCTGATGGATTCGCTGGGCACAGCGGTTTCCGTCGCGCTGCAGTACGGCGTGCCCGTGCAGTCGCTGGTCAATAAGTTCACGCACCAGCGCTTCGAGCCCGCCGGCATGACCTCCAACTCGGATATCCCGTTCGCCAAGAGCCTCGTGGATTACATCTTCCGCTGGCTCGGGATGCGCTTCATCCCCGGGTACCGAGAGGCCAACCTGCCCCAGCGCGTCGCCAAACCAACCGAGCCCGCCGAAACATCGGCCGCCTCCCGCACGAGCACACCCAAGTCATCAGGGGGAGACAGTCGTTGGAGCACGCAGACCACACCCGGTGCCGCGACGGATCGCGGCACCAAGAGCGACGGTCCGATCGCACGGATCGGTCACCAGCCGGGCGACACGGATCGACTCGCCAGGCCGCAACTCGAAACGCAGACGGATGGGAGCTTGGCCCGTCACGCGGTCGTCGTGCACGAAGCGCACACGTCAAGTGTTCACCGGGACGAGTCGACGGTGGTCGTCGTCGAGGAACACGTCTCGGCCCTCTCGGCCGCCATGAGCGAGAACATGGGCGACAGCCCGCCCTGCGATGTCTGCGGCGAGATCACCGTCCGCAACGGCACGTGCTACAAGTGCATGGGCTGCGGCAACAGCATGGGGTGCAGCTGACAAACGCACCCATCCCCGGGCGGGACGCTCACTGAAGCCCCCGCCCATTCACGATTGACCCACCACGGGTCGGCCAGCGCGGTGCAATGCCGAGGCAGGCCGGCCCCACTCCAAGACCCCCGGGCAGACCACCGGTGCCCGGGGGCTCTTTCTTTTTTCAATCACAATCAACACACCACAAACGAAATACGATCCCGCCCATGCCCGGAAACGTTCTCAGTGTGCTGCTCGCCTTTCTGAAACTTGGGTGCATCTCCTTCGGCGGGCCGGTCGCGCATCTCGGGTACTTCCACAAAGAGTTCGTCGCCAAGCGCGGGTGGCTCGATGAGGACCGCTACGCCTCGATCGTCGCGCTGTGTCAGTTCCTGCCCGGGCCGGCGAGCAGTCAGGTTGTCTTCGCGATCGGGCTGCTCCGCGCCGGGGTGCTCGGGGCGATCGCGGGTTCGGTGGCCTTCATGCTGCCCTCAGTGTGCGTGATGATCCTCGCCGCCGTCGGCATCGCGCACGTCGGCGATGTCTCCGCGGTGGGGTGGATCCACGGCCTCAAGCTGGCGGCCGTGGTCGTCGTGGCGCAGGCCGTCTGGTCGATGGGGCGAAGGCTCTGCCCGGACATGGCCCGCGTCGTCCTCGCGCTCGTGGCCGCGGGCGTGGTGCTGTTTGGGCACTCGGCCCTGCTGCAGGTCGCGGTCATCGCGCTCGGGGCACTGGCAGGGTGGATGATCTACGGGCGCACACCGATCGAGCCGGACCAAACGCTTCGGCCCGATCCCGATACGCATCGCCGGCGCGCGCACCCGTGGGCAGCGACCGCGCTCGTCATCTTCGTGCTGCTGCTGGTCGCGTTGCCCATCGTGGTGCAACTCTCCGGCTCGCGCGGGCTTGATGTCGTCGATGGGTTCTACCGCTCGGGCTCGATGGTCTTCGGCGGCGGGCACGTCGTCCTGCCCCTGCTCCGCGAGGAGGTCGTCCCGCCCGGGTACATCACCGACGACACATTCCTGGCCGGTTACGGCGTCGCGCAGGCGATCCCCGGCCCCCTCTTCACCTTCGCCGCGTATCTGGGCGCTTCGATCTTCCCGGGTCATCCCGTGGCCGGCGGCCTGTCGTGCCTGGTGGCGATCTTCCTCCCCGCGTGGCTGCTCGTGGGCGGGGTGCTGCCTTACTGGGAACGCCTGCGCCACCTCGCCCCCGCCCGCTCAGCGGTGATGGGCGCCAATGCCGCCGTCGTGGGCGTGCTGCTGGCGGCCCTGATCGACCCGGTCCTCACCGAAGCCGTGCGCACCCCGCTGGACGGACTCGTCGCGATTGTGGGGTTGGTGATGCTGATGTCTTTGAGGTGGCCGGTGTGGCTGGTGGTTTTGGTGATGGCGGGGGTGGGGGAGTGGGTTTTGGGGTGAGGTGTGTCAAGGCAGGCCGACCCCAATCCAAGACCAACGGGCAGACCACCGGTGCATGGGGGCACTTTCATTTATAGATCAAGAGACTGATCTGCACTTATAGGTTAGTGTTGTCGAGCGAAGAGGTATTATTCTCAATTATTAATATAAACATTTATATATTATATATATTTATATCGATCCCCATTGAGTTGGCCAGCATCTGAGGGGAAATCCCATATTTGTTTTTGCGATTGTGAT
>CAXBOF010000110.1:0-6505 GCA_963977205.1 uncultured Phycisphaera sp.
ATGAGCAACTCGGTCGTCCCCAAGATCGTCGTCATCACCGCCGCCAGCTACGGCGCGGGCAACTACGCCATGTGCGGCCGCGCGTTCGAGCCCTTCATCAGCCTCGCCTGGCCCGGCTCAAGATGTGCAGTCATGGGCGCGGCCCAGGCCTCGGGTGTGCTGGCGATGATCGAAGAGCGCAGCCGCCAGCGCAAGGGCGAAGAGATCGACGCCGAGACCCGCGACGCGATCCTCGACGCCGTCCGCGCCGGCTACAACGAACAGCAGGACATCCGCCACGGAGCCGCCCGCGGCTGGGTGGACCGCATCATCCAGCCCCACAAAACCCGTGAGGAACTGATCGCCGCCATCGAGGCATCGAGGCAGGGCTGGGATGATTCGGTGGTGTTCAAGACGGGCGTTTTGCAGACGTGATACATTGATATTTCCATCGATTCAACAAGGAGTTATCGATGAGTCTTATTGAAGGCATTGTCTTCACTCTTGCGGCGTGCATTCTTTCGTTGCCGGGTGCCGCTGCGGGCCAGGCAGAGCGCTCATCCGATGACATCCGGGTTGTACAGACCACCGGATTCTCGATTCCGGAACTTGGTGACGAGATTCAGTTGGCAACTACCGAGATCTCCAATGGCGTCCTGTACACACTCGACGTACGTCGCAAGAGTACGAGCGATCCCCATCGGTTCTCAGACACTGTCCCGCTTCTGCGTCTCTCACAGACGATCAGACCTCTGGCTGGGCTTGGGACAGTCGATGACCTTCAGCAGGCGGTACTGGCGGACGCCTATGGGCTCTTAGACAAAACTCTGAATCCAGCGCCCGAACCGCCACAGGAACTGACCCGGGAAATCATGGGCCAGGTGCGAGCCGGGCAGGCATTCCCCGCGACGTTTGGCCTCGATGCAGACGCATCCATTGCGGGCATGGTTGAGTGTTATGCGTTCGAGCACGAGGGCAGTGGCATCGCGGTGATTCTCAAACATACCGATACCGTGGCACGGGCGAAGGCGGACGACGAGGCGCATCTCGATAACATCCTTAGGAATCTGGTAATCAAACAGGTTTCGCCCACCACTCCCTATGTTTACACCATCGCCGGTGTGCCACTGTCCCTCCCTTTGGGTTCGCGAGTTGAAAATATTCAGCAACTCAACGACGGCTCGATCCATGCCGACATCCAGCTGGAGGGTGGCACGCTGACACTCTTCATGGCACAGATCCCACAGGGATCTCAGGTGAACGCCTCGAGAGAGTTAAATGACAACTATGTCACCCAACTCCGAGAGGCTGTCGAACAGAGTAAAGGCGAGGTTGAAATCAACTGGAGCAGTCGCACGGCACTGCCGCCCGGCCCGGGCAAATCGGAGCCCTTTATAGTGCCGGTGTATCACATCGACGCCCCGGCCGGTTCGCTGTACAGCGCGTTCTGTTCGAGCGTCACCGATTCGCTTGCCATTACGGGCACATTCACACTGGAGGGATCCAAGCCGGAGCTTGCACATGCGTACATCCGTCCATTTACCCAGCAACTGCCGGGGCGGAATCAGGTCCTGCGACAAGCGGAGGAGTATCTGGCCTTTCCGGGGCATTCGCTCACGCTCCCTGGCATGTTCAATGTGGGCGAGACGCTCCTTCGCGACGACGGGGAAATCGAGGCCGTGGTGCTGAACATCGTCGGGCCAGTGCGAGCCGAAAGCGTGATCGACAGTGCCGACCAGCACCGCTCGTACACGCTGATCAGCACGATCCGGGACGACGAGCACGCCGATCTGCCAACGCTGCACGCTCGGCTGTGTCAGCGTCTCGGGCGCGCGGCCGAGGGCGAGCAGGGCCCGGGTGAGACCTCGCAGGTTGTAGCCGACGACGATACCCTGCGTCCATATCTACAAAGTAAGTTCACACCCGCATCGCCTGATGATCGTGCGAGCCAGATCGTCGTCAGTTCCTGTCTGCTGCCGAGCGATTCCAGCGGCGTGCGACTCATGGCGACCAGTGTCTCGAACGCGATGATGGTTTCCGACGAACTCGCGATGACCCAATGGTTGATCTCAAAGATCACACCCAACAATCAGATCGGTCAGCATCGCCTCGACTTTGCAACGATTGAATATGACGATCGACGCACACCCCTCACAACAAAGCGCGCCGCGACCGACGATCATCAACACACCCAGTTCCGGGTCGGGGACGAATGGATCGATGTCTACACGTTTGACCGTGACCCTCGCAACGAAGTCCTCTCGCGGGGTTTGCTCGCGGAACGACACTTCACGCCGATCTGGGCACGCCTCGCGTTCGCCGACGAGGCCGAGCTTTATCCCGCGGACGCCGACGTGTTTGTGACTGCGAGCGTGGCCGACCAGAAAGCACTCATGTATCACGCCCACCTGCCCGGCAGAGACATCGACACGACCCGCCAGCGGGCCAAGTCGTGCCGAGTTCGGCTCTACGGCATACAGCACGGACAACAATTCTCCGTGATCCGCATGATCCAAAGCGACAACTTTGACGACGCACGTTTCGACGAGATCATTGGCATGTTTAGAAAGAGCGAGTGAAATGCACAGGTACCACCTTGCCTTTGATAGGACTTCGACACGAAGAGGAACCATCTCCATGCGACGCCTCGCACCGATCTCGCTCGTTCTCGCCGCCGCTTTGACGATGCCCGGCTGCATCATCTGGGACGCCTACGACCAGCTCGAACTGGCGAACCAGCAGCTGGGCGACATCAACACCAACCTCGAAGAGATCGACGCGAACCTCGTCACGATCGACGCCAAACTCGCGACCATCGATGCCAAGCTGGCGACGATCGACGCGAATCTCGACACCGTCGACGCATCGCTCTCCAAGATCCAGCCCATGCTCGTGCAGATCGACGGGCACCTCGCCTCGCTCCGCAAAACGATCAACAACATCGACTCGACCATCCCCTTCCTCAAACTCTCCGGCGACGATAACGAGGAGAAAGACGCCCTCGAGACCGGCGAAGACGGTCAACCCGTTCCCGTCGAGATCGACGCCGACCCCTCGCTGATCCCCGCCGAGAAGAAAGAGGAGAACGACGACAAAAGTGCTATCGAAGACAATACTGGTGCCGCAATGAATCCATAATCTCTGATCTTCTGCACCCGTTGCGGTGAAAGCCTCGCAATCACCCCATGTACACCACCGACCAAACCGTCCACACCATCGGCCCCGTCCGTCTCACTTTCGCCACACTCGGCGGGGCGTGGCTGGCGATGGTCGCCGGCTACGTCGATGCCGTGTTCTTCAAGCTCGCCGGCACCGCGGTCACGCACGTCACCGGCAACGCGGCGCTCCTGAGTTCCGACGCCGCCGCGTCCAACTTCGATCAAGCCGCCAGACTCGGCGCGATCATCGGCGCGTTCGTCCTCGGCGCGGTGTGCTCGGGCCTTATCGTCGGCTCACCGAGCCTGCGCTCGGGGCGACGCTACGGCGTGGTCCTCATGCTCGAAGGACTCCTGCTCGCGGCCTCGGCGTACACCTTTGAAACACTGCCCTGGACCGCAGCAAGCTTCGCCGCAGCAGCCGCGGGACTCCAGAACGCGATGGCGTCGACCTACATGGGCCTGATCGTCCGCACCACGCACCTGACCGGTATCGCCACCGACATCGGATTCCTCATCGGCTGCGCAATGCGCGGCCGACGCTTCAAGCCCTGGCACCTCGGGCTGCTCGTCCTGCTCGCAATCGGCTTCGTCGCCGGAGCCGTCATCGGCGCACTCGTGGCAGCAGAGATCGGAGCCGGAGCGATTTGGATCGTCAGCGGCAACGTCCTCGCCTTCGGAGCCGCCTACTTCGCCTGGCGCGTGCGCCGGCCGGCGAAGCTCTGAGCTACTGAGGTTCTGGTGTCTCGGGCTCGGGCTCGGGAATGGGAATGGTGATCGAGCCTAGATCGATCGGGCCGCCGAGGACCGAGGTCATCCAGCCCCGGTTGCCTCTAGCAAGGTCGGGATCGAACTGGTAGCTCACCTGCGCCGGACCGGGAACGAAGCCGGCCAGCGGCATGTAGTTCTGTGTCGCGGAGTGTGGTTTGGAATATGTCGCGATGGAACGCACTATCAGATCGCCCTGCGTGAACACGACATGGCCGCCGAGACCGATGCTCGGGTCAAGTACTTCTGCGGTGCAGACGCGGTACATGATGCCCGGATCCTTGCCCGTCTCCGCGTGGGAATAAATGTTCACAGGTGTGAACTGGATCAACGACGACGGATCGCCCGACAGCGACGAGGGCTCGACCACTGGCGGAATCAGTGTTTCTGCCTCAACAACTTCGATCTCGAACGGGAACGAATAGGCATGACTGAGTGTTGCCAGTCGTTTCAGTTTTTCCGCATCGATGCCTGGCCACTGTCTGGCAACGATCTCTGAGAGAAACTCCAATTCGACACGGACTTCACCGCTTTGCACCCCGAGCGTGCTCAATGCATGCGCACCGAATGAGATGACCTCATGCATTTCTTTCGAGAATCGCGTGACCGGTGGAATCTGAACGATGCGCCCAAACGGGTCGTGATCTCCTGTTTTGATCTCTGTATCATGCCCGTCCCGCATGACCACATCGATGTCCATGCGATACACCAGCCCGCTATTCCCCATGGCCCCCGGTCGAGCCGCACCCGCCCGGAAATCCAAACCGACAACGACATCAATCACTTCTTTCGGCGCAAGAGGACCGTTTAGCGAGTTGACTTTCATCAACCGAACATCGACGAGGCTGTCGTTCCACAATCGTTCGATCTGCTCGAAGCTCAGTTCATTGCGACCCATGGCGCTGCAGATCACCATCCACTGTGCATCCGGAAACCCCCGCCACGTCTGCGCATGCCTCGCAAGCGCCGTCTTGACCAAACGTTCCTCGGCATCCTTCCCGAGTGTGCCGCCATTGATCCGGTCAACAAGCTCATCCGTGGCCATGCTCGCCCGCAGATCGCCCAGCACGTACGCCTCCGCCTGAAGCACGAACGCCGGCTTGTACTTCGTCAGCGGGAAGAACCCCGTGCGGTTCATCGCGTCCAGACCGATCAGCGCCCCGCCCAGCAGCACAAGCCCGAGGCACCAGAAAGCCGCCCGCTTCGGGCTCGGGCGATGACCCTTTACTTTCGACCTCGGCCGCGACAGATCCCGTCCGCACTCCGGGCAACGCAGTGGCTCCGTCAAGCCAGCCAGGCTGAATCGGCACGCCCGGCAGTGCGGCTCATCGCCACGCCTGGGCCTGACAAACGCCCATACCAGCACAACTACCCCAATTGCGCAGAGCAGTATCCCAAACGAGTACTCCATGAGCCGAGTCTACCAGAAGTTTGCCACCCATCCCTGAGCCCCGCCCCATAAGCCGTCTTGCGTCCAGATATCCCACCACCCCTGTCAATCCAGGAAGCCTGCATCACCCGTTCCGGCTCCGATTCCGTGCTTTCATTCAAGCCGCTGGCAGAACCCCTCAGACATCGCATGGTGCGCTTCCAAAGAGAGACGGGAGCAGTGCCATGCAGACAGTTCACCTCAAGGACGACGGCTTCGAGATCATCGATCGGGTCCGGTATCACCGCGCCACACGCCGCCCGGTGCTCGCGCTCAAAGAAGCGGGCGCAACCTCGCGTGAGAACGCCCGCTATTCGTCGGAGGCGGGCCTCATCCCCACGCCCTACGCATGGTGGCTCGAACGCCGGGGCGTCATCCGCCGCACGGGCAGCGGCAAGTACTGGCTCAACGAGAACCGCCACGAGGAACTCCAGGCCGGTGCGCACATCCGCGTGGCGATCTACCTCGCCGTCGCGGGCCTCTTCAGCGGCGCGTCCATGGCCATGGCCTCGGCCGGCTTCTGAAACCCAAAGCACACACCACCCTTTGCCCCCTCTCGTGATGCGACCCACGGGAGGGGCAGCCTTTTTTGTCGGTGCCACCACCCATCTCAGATGGGTGGTGCACTAAGCCTCACTCGAACCCAACACGGCGCACTACGATCTGTTGATGCCCCGCCCCACTCACCTTTTCTCCAAAGCCAACAAGCGAGCCGTCGAGGACGCGATCTTTGACGCCGAGCAGAAAACCGGCGCCGAGATCGTCGTCGTAGTTGCCTCCCGCTCGGGCGGCTACGCGCGGGTCGCCGATGTCTTCGGCCTGGCCGTCGCCGTCGCCGTCACACTCATCCTCATGTGGATCTTTGAAGACAGAGAAAGCCAGTGGGTCTTCCCCGCCCGCACCCACCTGCACCCAGCCGTCATCCTGGGCGTGATGGTCAGCGTGTTCGCACTCTTCACCGCCATCGCCGACACCAACCCCGCGATCGTGCGCCTTGTTGCGGGCAAGAAGCGCATGGCCCGCCACGTCGAGCGGATGGGCCCCTCGTGGTTCCAGCGTCTGCGGATCCGCAGCACGGATGAGCGTGTGGGCGTGATGCTCTACATCTCGCTCTTTGAGCGCATGGTGACGATCGTCCCCGACGATGCCGTCGAGCGCATCATGGACACGGGCG
>CAXBOF010000111.1:0-6489 GCA_963977205.1 uncultured Phycisphaera sp.
TGACCGCGCGGTTGATGTCAGTGTATTTGACCTCACCCCGTGAGCAAGCCGCAACCTTGATCTGTGCGAGGGCGTCGTGGGCAGTGTATTTGACCTCACCCCGTGAGCAAGCCGCAACTGATCGCGGCGAACGCTTCGTTGTCTGTCAAGTGTATTTGACCTCCCCCCGTGAGCAAGCCGCAACGCCGGGTTGCAGCATGGCCCGAACGCTGTCAGTGTATTTGACCTCACCCCGTGAGCAAGCCGCAACGCCCCGCTTGACAGTCTCAAGCGCCGATTAGTGTATTTGACCTCACCCCGTGAGCAAGCCACAACTCTGCCAGGGATCGGGCCAGGTGCAGTAGAAGTCACCTGTACGCGATCCTCTCATCCACTCTTGTTCCATCTTCCAGAGTCCCGGTAAGGGACACAATGGACGGAGGTGGGCCCCAATCATCTGTCAGGAGAGTATCGATTAGCTCCTTGCCTTCGAATCCACGGGACCGAAGTTGGTTGAGTGAGTCAATTATTCGCAGAGATTCTGTGTATTCTTGATATCCGCCATCTACAAAGTTGATCGCTACTCTGATCACACCATCCTCCTTGACTTGCCATTGACCTGCCCCCATTAGTTGTACCAGTTCCTATCTTACTCCAGGGGTTGTTGCGCTTATCCCCGTTCCTGTACCAGTTGCAGGGTTAGGGATCTGCAACTGGTACAGGAACGGGGATAAGCGCACAGATAACCATTGTCGCTTAGAGAATGGACTAGGTTCTGGGGGACAGGTCACCTTCTTGTTACCCCAAGGCTACGTGCCTCTCAACACTTGACACGGCGCGTGCGTCACGCTTTGCCGTAGTACGCTTGGTTCAGCCCGATCTCTTGAGAGCACATCCCGTATCGCTTGGACTCATACGTCTTGAATACCGCTGCAACAACCGCGTTGGGCAGACCCGTTTCGTTCATCACTTCCTGTGCGCGAAGGCTCTGCCCACGCGTGCATCCATTGACGATCTCAACGAGTCGATCCAGCTTGTCTGCGTCTTCGTACAGCGAGCACATGTATAGGATGAACGCAGGGTCTGTAACTCGCAGTCCGGCGGCATACAGAGCACCGACTCCATGTTTCCCACTGATGTGGCCGTTTGCGTCATGCACAGCTAGTGCCCGACTGAACCGCTCGTAGTCGGCCTTGTCGAGGTCGATGCTGTTTGATTCAGCTATCCGGAGGCGAGCGTAGATCGCCTCTGAGGCTGCCGGCACATCCTCATGCAGCATGCTGATCGGGTCCTCGAGACTCTTCAGTCGTGCGTCGAGCTCTGCTGCACTGCGCTCAGCGGTGATTTGAATCAGCCATGCCGTAAACGGCGACGACACGCCGGCCACCCGTGCTATCGAGCCAAGCCACTTCATCGCTCAATCGTAGTCGATTGGGTCCTTGACCGGCCTCTTGTAGTGTCCAAATACTCGGACGACACAATTCTGTGCCGCCCCACTACAACATAACCGCCTCTTTTCGGGCTATGCGTGAGGATACCGTGGGTTTAGTAACGCCTATACCGCGGTGCCCCTCCGCTCTCACACATCGACCGCAACTAGATCATGATCGGGATCTTGTGTTCTTACTTCAATTAATCTTCGGGTCGTCGTCAGGAACCCTGACGCCAGTGCTTCTGGTAGTCTGGACCGCCCGATCGAGGTTTGGTACCCGGCTTTGCCACTTGCAAGGTCAACGGGATCGGGAAATCAGTCCCGATGACGGCGGCTTCACCTGGACGGAGGTTTGGCAGGAACGCCGAAGCCGACCGGTCGATTTCGCCGCACGCTCGCTCAACCACTTCTCGGTCACGGTCGTTGGTCAACCGGTGCACGATGAGCGTTCCCATCTGACTTAGCACCCCTTCGGTGATATCGCGAGGCCGTTGGCTGGCTAGGCACAGATTCAGCCCATACTTGCGACCCTCTTTGGCGATCAGTTCAAAGGCGTCTAGTTGCGTCGAATGATCATCGCTACCGATACGCCGTCCAAGAAAGTTGTGTGCCTCGTCAACCAATAACACCGTGGGCTGATCACGGAATTTCCCGCCCCGTGCCCCGCCGAGTATCTGACGTCCAATCACATTAGCTACGATTTCGCGGGCGTGGTACTCAAAAGATACGCCGCTCAAACAGATCCGTAGAAGCTTCTGCTCTCCGTCCGTCACGAATTCATCGATTGCCTCGGTAAGATTTACGACATCATCGTGTTTATCGAAGACGCACGCGTACGCTGTAGAAGATATCACCGCGTTGATCCGTACGATCATCGATAGGCAGAAGGAATAGGATGCCTCGTCCGGATTACCCCACACTGTAAAGTCTGGGTATTTCAACGAACCACCACTTGGGAATACGCACTCTTGCTGAATCTGCCTGGTCAACATTTTCACATCAAATAGTTCTCGTGGATCGTCTAAACGTGCGGCGATCGCAGGGTCAGCCTCGGCGGCATCAACCTTCTCCCTGCTCTCATTGTGCTTAGAGATGATCCCCTCGGTGGCTAGTTCAGGATTGATCGCGGCAAGCCGTAAGCTGCGGATTGCGGCCCGAAGCTTTGGTCCCTGAACCTTTCCCGAAGGCTCGAAGAGTGCGATGAAATCAGTTTCGACAAAACCCGTTGGCGGAAGCAGGCAGGCTGCGGTGTCGGCCGCCACGTCCACCGGGTCGCCCAAGTGCAAGTGTTTTACATGCGGCCCCATGAAGTCGCGATACTCTCCCGTCGCATCTAAGAGGATCAGCTTTGACCTGTGAGCGACACATTGCTCGATGATCCGGGCGGTGGTCCAACTCTTGCCTCCGCCGGTCGCGCCGAGGATGGCGCAGTGACGACCGAATAGCCGTTCGGGCTTGATCGACACCTCGCTATCGCTGGATTTGCCGGTGTGACCGAGGACGAGCAAGACCGGCGCATCGTCCTGCCCCCCCTTCTCCATCAACTCAGGTAGCAACGCAATAAAGCGGTGCGGTGCGGCATAGATGCGGTCACCCAGCCGGGGATAGCATTCGACGCCTGCCACCACCCGGAGGTCATCCATTGCCACTGATCCAAGGAGTTGGATCACCCCGAGGGCGTCCAAGTCGGGAAGGCCGTCGAAATTGGACTGGATCGACCGGCGTTCCGCATCGCGCATGCGTACTTCGTTGATCCGGCCGAGCAATAGGCTTTGCTGGCCTTCGACCAAGACAAACTCGCCCACCTCGCCGCGCCCGTACCGGTTGCCGGAGAAATGGGAACCGCTTGGATTGCCAGCTTCGGTAAGATTCACCCCGACAGATTGGGCTGTGATGAACGACGCGACGCCCAAGAACAACTCCGGCCGGAGCAGGCCTTTGGGAAACTCGATCTTAAGGTCGCCCGTATTCATCGCCCCCCCATCGCGCCCTTGACCGCCTTCATAAGCGATTCGGCGGGCGTCAACGATTGCAGATCCGGCACCATCGGGGCGAACCCCTCGAAGTCGGCCTGGATCATCCAGATGTCCTCGCCGCTCTCGCTGAGCTGGGCAAGTTCCTTCCAGTAGGGTTTGCCGTCCGCGACTTTTTGCTCCGGGCTGTAATCGACGATGACCAGACGGAGGTGGGGGTTGGATTTCACCGCCGCCAGTAACGGCTCTGAGAGGTGGTTATCGTTGAACCCAAACCCGGCCACCAACACGCAGGTATTGGGTTCGCGGATCGCCGCGAGATACTGCGCCATCGATTCAAGGTATGGCTGGGTGTAGCTTTGTTGGTACTTGTCGCGGGCCGGGTAGATAAGACACGCCTCTTCACCAGTGGGGGCTGCTTTCTCCACGATCTCGCCGCTACCATCGCGCGCCCAATGTACCGAGCCGTGCAGCTTGTAGAGTAGGAAGACGCCCGGTAGGTAGCCAACCTGCCCTTCTCCGCCGCGTCCGCGTACCACGATGTCATAGCCGAAGTACCGGGGGTCATACCGTCGTGGCGTTGTAAACGATAATCCGTCTAGAACCACGAGTCCCAAGGCGCTCGCCGCCTTCTCAAAGCACAGGTCGTAGTTGGTTGTAAAGAGCTTGAGCCGGTGATCACGAGCTCGACGACGTGACAGGCGGTGCAGGAACGTCTGGTGTCCAGTCAGCGTTGCCTCCTCCAAGAAATCCGAGCACTTGTCGAGGATGATCTTCTTCGCGTGCACTAAGAACGAAGCTACTTCTGTCTTGTCGCGGTTCACATACTGGAACGCCTCGATCCACGAGAGGAACACTTCAATGTCATGGTTGGCTTTCGGCTCTAGGTCAAAACCAACCGCCTCGGCGACGGCCTTGGCTGCGTCACCCGGAGGCGAGCCGATCGCGGCGTTCCAGAGGTCGCCCATAGACGGGCCGTCCACCGCGAGCGAACAACCCGATCCCGCCAACACCACAAGGTGTTGCATCTGCAACGCACCCAGCAGCATGTTCTTGAGTTCGTCCCGGCACTCGGAGGCTTGTTGTTCTTTCGCTTTGCGTTCGTCTTCGTCGGTGGCGAGCTGTGCTTGCAGCAGCCGCCACTCGGCACGGCCGGGTGATTTGAGGGACGAAACGGTTGTATTCTTTTTATCGTCAGTCATGGCTACCTTGATGCAATGTGCTCCCGGTTCAGCAGGAACTATGATTAGTTCTATTGCCCTCTCAGCTTATCGCAACTGGAGTACCGCTTGACCCAGGGTGTTGAGCTATGTTGCGGTCGGGTTGGATTATGGTAGACACTTTTCAATCGCCCGAGTTGGCTTACCGCTCGAATTCGCGTGTGCTTTGAGAGTATCTCCTCAACACAACCATCGCCCGCGCGAGTAACGGCGAATCTCTCAAGTGCAGAGGCTATCTTGGGTAATTCATGTTCAAGCGCAGCGCAGGTGTATCTGGAGCGAGTTCCATATTCTAAGCAGAAGATATCGGCTTCATAATCCGTTTCTGAGTCACCCATTGCTGCTATCTATTCTTGTATTCACACCTGAACAGTAGCATTCCGTGTAGCGTCGTTCGCAGACGCGATTGCAGCCGGGTTGACTCGCTCCATCAAAGATCAAATATGTGTCGTTGATCACTCACGATAACCGTCCGTTATCCAAAGTGGAGTAATCGGTCAGTTTGAAGAGCATATCCGGATCAGCCGCGATCTGTGGCAACTTTAGCGACTAAAGTACAGTAAATGGACGCAGCTAGCAACAGAGCGGATCCGATCCACGTCGACGTGTCGGCAAAGGCGTCTCTTACCGGGGAAGTACCGAGCGAAGCACTCGGCCGCTCGCTCCACGCCTTGGTCGATGCGGTGAGTCCTATCACCGAGGGCCTCGGGCTCATCGGAGATCACATCCGTGTCCATCGGTGCGATGTCGCACTGAAGATCGTCCGCAGAGCAAGGCAGCTATCTAAGGCGGCTGGACGGCCCGTTGTGCCGCCGCCACTCAAATTTACGGTCCCATTTCTCGAACATGCGTCGACCGAGATCGATGACGACGAGATCTGCGAGCTGTGGGCCAACCTGCTCGTTGATGCGTGCGATGAATTTACCGGTATTCACCTGACCTACGTCCAGCTGCTCTCCGAGATCAGCGGTTTCGAGGCACGCTATCTCGATTCGATTGGAAAGCGGTATACAATCAACGATTCGATTCAACCATCGAAGCGAGTCGCAGAGCACTATTCGAGCGAGCTTACACATCTGCTCTCGAACTCCGCAGCTAAAGAACTCGATCTGCCGCAGGGTGATCAGGAAATCAATTCCGAGTCAGCCGCTGATGTTGCTGCATGGATATTCCGGCAAGAACCGAGCGGATTCTGCCGCCCCGCGACAGTATCGATCCCCATCAAGAACACCGATGACAATTTGGAACTCAGATATACGACCCTCGCCGATCACGCAACCACAGCCTATCTGCTGCAGCGACAGGGCTTGATTCAGGTCGAGACAGCGGTAGCAAACTCGCCGTTTGGTACGGTCAATGCTGAACTTGCGTGTCTGACACCTCTTGGCGCTGATTTCGTGGTCGCCTGTATGGGTCGCGGCTAACGCCGTCATTCACGACATATCACGCAGCGAATGATGAACCGTCGGCTGGTCGAGCTAACCGGCAAGAGCGTTGATAAATGTGCTTCTGACCACCGCTAGGTTCTGCATCCCGGTACTGGCGGTGGTGACATCGCTGTCAGCGTTGGCCGAGCCGACCGCCGACTGGCAGGTGCCGTCAGGCTCGACATCGGCGAATGAGCATGTGCGGACATTGGCCAGAGCATCACGGAGTCCCACACGCTCACTTTCGGCTTGGCCGTCCATCGCGCGGTAGGGATATCCCAGACCGAGCGGGTCCTGGGTGCGGAGCACCTCGATCCGGTCCTTCTGGTCTGTACTGAGTTCCGCAAACGCGGCGACGCGGAGAGACCCCAATCGAGTGGCCACGTCCGCCTCAGAAGAGGCCAGCTGTGACCGGAGCGTGGTCAGTTCCTGCACAGAGCCCTTGCCCGATCGCACGG